>CAYQYJ010000026.1:17703-21498 GCA_964421605.1 uncultured Ardenticatenaceae bacterium
GTTGTCCGCTTGGCGGTTGCCCTTTGCGGCGTAAATCCAGCAGCAAAATTCCCCCGATGATAACCAGGGTCAATAAGCTGATAGCCAGCCCTACATAATAGGGAGTTGGGCGAAAAATGAAGGTATAGGTATGGTTGCCTGCCGGCATTGCCGCCCCCAGATAACCGTTAACCGGCTTTAGCGCCGCTGGCTGTCCATCTACATACAAACGCCAACCAGGGTAATCACTCACCAATACGACCAACTGATCATCCGCATGCTGCGGCGCGCCGCGGGCCACAACCTGATTGACGCCAGACAGGCGGACAGTCAGCGGCGCGACGTCTGCTCGCATCAGTTTAGTCGCGGATTGCAAACGGGCAGGCGACACAGTAAAAGCAAATGGCAGGGCGTCGGGCAAATACCACAGCCCAACATCATCAAATTCGGTAAGTAGCTGCGCGTTGTCCGGCCTGGGCTGATCGGGTAAGGCAAACATATATTGCGCCGAAGCCCGGAAAAGTGATTCCGGCTGGGTCTGGGCATCCATTGAAAGCAGGCGGCGGTTGTAGCGAAAGTTAATCATCGGCATTTCTAGCTCATAGCCTGCCGGCGCCCAATCCCAGTACATCACGCCGCCGCCCAGGTTGGTGTAATAGAGACCAGGATCGTAATTCTTCAACCAGCTTAAAGCTGTGAAGGGCTTATCATTTCGCTGTTGCAGCGCAAAGCCAAACGATTTATTGACTTGGAATACATCTCGCACCGACAACGCCAGGAGCAGAAACAGAGCAAAAGATACAACCCAACGCGCCGAGATCCCGTTGCCGCCGCCACCACCCTTTTTGCTGGCAACAGCCAGACGCCAGCCGCGACTCCCGCGACGTGCGGCGAAAAGCGCCTGTTGTAAGCCCAACGCTGCCAGGACAATCAGCGGGCTGGCAGCGATAACCAACAAGCGGTTGGGGAAACGAAAGGTATAAAGAAAGGGAACCCAGCGATAGATAGCGCTAAATGGTAGATAGCGACTGGCTTGCAAGGCTAACAAGATAAGCGTCAACACAGCCAGAACCGATAAAGCCGGACGACGCCATCGCGCCCGGCTGTAGGTCAATGGTATCAGGGTCAGCGCCAGCAGCGGCAAATAGCCTATGTAAAACCAGCTCCAGCCGCTGCCCTTTGCCAAAATTTCCGCGCGGAACCATTCGGGCGCGGAGACGACGTAGTTAATGAGGGCGTAAATAATGGGTTGCGACAGCCTCTGCTCCAGGTCCGGTAAGGCGTCGCGGCGGGTAAAGCGGTATCCATCAATCAGGGGCAGCAGCGCTACCGCCAAAAGCGCGGCGCTGAGCAGGGCAATCATAATAGCCCGGCGCAGCTTGACCCAACGTTCAGCCGGGCGCGCCCAGAGCAAAGCCATGCCCACCAATACGCTCAGGCAGATAAACAGATAAAACGGGTAATAGCCGCCGCCAGTGGTAATTACCAGGGCTACGCAAATGGCTGTCAGCGCCAGAGAAGCGCGATCATGCCGGCGCAAAGCCCACCATAGAGCCGCAAAACACCACGGAAACCAGACCGCGCCTAGCAGCAATTCATACCAGCCCAGCCGCCACAGCAGCGCCAACCCCCCGGAAACCATAAAGAGAAGCCCAGCCCACAGGCGCGCCATCCCGCGCACGCCGAAAACGTGAGCCAGCGCCCACTGTCCAATGCCCGCCAGCGCCAGAGACAGGAAGACGGACACCTTCATACCGTTGATGCCGCCCCAGAGTAACACGGGCAGCGTCGCTACGGGATTCCAGAAGTGATTGATGAAATCGCCAGCATGGGGAAAGCCTGTCAGCATATACGGATTCCATAACGGAATTTCACCGTAACGCTCCAGGCTGATTTCAGCCAATAAAGGAAGCGTGGCGCTTTCGTTATGCTCGCCCGTCTGCTGCAACTGCTGCGCATCAAAATCGAGCAGGTATTGACCGCTGTACAGGTAAGCCAGGAAGAGGATGACGCACCACTCAGCCGCATAGAGTCGCCACCGCGCCCATTGCCCAGGTCGCCAGGCAATCAGCCTGGGGGGGGTATAACGCTTAAGCCAGGTCAAAGGAGGTGAATTGGCGATCATGGGCACAGGCGCGTGTCTAAGCAAACGGGAAACCCAGGGGCGCAAGGCAATGCGTCCCTGGGTTCAGATGCGAATTGATAAACGCTACTTTCTTGGCGCTCTTCACGTCTTTGCGGTGAAATTCCAGAAAGGCTTAGAAGTTATGCAATGACCGGAAATCAGAGAGCGTATAATGCGCCGAACTTGGTGCGCAAGTAGCGAATGTAGGGATCAATGGTCAGGGGAGCGCCCAATACGCGCTCTAACAGTTCTGGCGCGGTGAATTTGCTGCCGTGCTGATAGATATTGTGGCGCAGCCAGCCGTGCAAGGTCTGGAACTGCCCCTGACCAATTTGCGAGATAATTTCGGGATGGGCTTGCTGCGCTTTTTCGAAGAAGGCAGCGGCCATGACGTTACCTAGAGTATACCCCTGGAAAGCGCCGCCGACTGTGCCGGCATACCAATGGACATCTTGCAGTACGCCATTCACATCGCTAGGGGCGCGCACGCCCAGGTAGGATTCATACCGCTCGTGCCATGCCTGGGGCAAATCCTTAACCGCCAGCTTGCCTTCCAGCAGTTCCAACTCTAACTCAAAGCGGATAATCACGTGCAAATTGTAAGTTACCTCATCGGCATCGGTGCGGATGAGCGACGGGTGTACTCTGTTAATGGCGCGGTAGAAGGCGTCCAGAGACACGCTGCCTAGCTGTTCTGGGAACAGTTCCTGCAGTTGGGGATAGTAATGTTCCCAGAAGGCGCGGCTGCGGCCTACCTGGTTTTCCCACAGCCGGGACTGGCTCTCATGCACGCCCGCAGACGTGCCGCCGCCTAAGGGAGACGCCTCGTGCTTCATGTCAATGCCCTGCTCGTACATGGCGTGGCCCGCCTCGTGCAAGGTGCTGAACAACCCTTCCGACAGGTCGTCTTCCTTCACGCGGGTAGTAATGCGGACGTCCCCCAGAGAGAACTTGGTCATAAATGGATGGTGGGTTTTGTCCTGCCGGCCGCGGTTAAAGTCGTACCCGTACTGTTTGATCACGTTTAGACCAAATTCAAGTTGTTTCTGTTCAGGAAAGGTACGCCGCAGCGGCGCCACGTCCGGCTCGGCATTACGGGCGATGGCTTCCACGAGAGGCACAAGCTGTTGGCGCAGTTCCGCAAACAGGCCGCGCAGGCTGGCTACGGTCATGCCATAGTCGCTAAAGTCAATCAGGGGATCGGCAATGTGGTCATAGCCTGGGAAAAAGTCTGCCAGTTGGCGACTGTAGGCGACAGTCTTTTCCAGATAGGGCTGGATAGTGGCAAAGTCGTTCTGCGGGCGGGCTTGCGTCCATACCTGGTAGCTGTCAGCCATGTGTGCATAGAACTCGCCTAAAAAGGCTGGCGGCACTTTGACGGCGCGCTCATAATCGCGGCGGGCTACGCGAATCAGGCTGGCGTCATCGTCATCGTACGGGAGGCTCTCTTCGTAAGGACGCAAATCGTCTAAAAGATGCCCCACAGCCGGGTCTGTCAGTTTTTCCTGGGCCAGACGACCCAGCAGCGCAAGCTGGCGACCGCGGGCGGGCGCGCCGCCCGGCGGCATATAAGTCGCCTGATCCCAACTAAGCACCGACCCCGCCAGACCGAGATCCCCCACTTCTTGTAAGCGATTTTTTAGTTCTTGCAGTTTTTCATCCATGTGTGTCTCCAGAGTAATAGGCTCATC
>CAYQYJ010000027.1:0-16043 GCA_964421605.1 uncultured Ardenticatenaceae bacterium
ACGTATTGTGGCAGGAACACAGCTATGAAACGGCTCTCTCGAATCTGAATACCACGGTGTACAATTTGCGGCGCAGTCTGGAGCCAGACCTGCAAAGAGGCAGCGATTCGCGGTATGTGCTTTATGAGGGGGGCAGTTATTTTCTGAACCGGGATGCCGGCATTGCCCTTGATCTCCACCTCTTTGAAGAAGGCATCCATCAGGCGCAGCTAGAAACAGAGCCGCGGCGCGCCATTGCCCAGTACCAACAGGCCCTACGCCTTTACGGCGGCGATTATCTGGCTGATTTGACCGAAACCAACGTATGGGCCAGCGCCTGCCACCATCGCTACCAGGAACTCTACCTTTCCAGCCTGGAAACCCTGGCAGACCTGTCGCGCGAAATAGACCCGCAGATGGCCCAAGATGCTTATCTGGCGGTTTTGGCTGTGCAAAGGTGGCGGGAGAGCGCTTACCGCAGTTTGATTAAAATGCTGCTGCAGCAGGGTAACCGCGCGGCGGCCTTGTCCCGCTGCCTGCAATTATGCCAGGCGCTAGAAGAAGATCTTCAAGTTGAGCCAAGCGCAGAAACACGCGCTATTTGCGATCAGGCGCGGGCGCAATAAGGCGCAGCGAAATGAGCGCAATAGATTGGCGGGCGCAAGGGGTTGAGGATTGGTTCAGGATGTTCCGTTAGCGTGTAGACAGTAGTTGTTTGTACGTCTATTTCGCAGGAACATCACTATGGACATTTCGAGCAGCGTCGCGCCAGTTACGTACACCCTCGCTTCTGATTTACTCTTTCTGTCAAAACTTTTTGCGCATACGAGTGATGCTGTTTGCGCGGTTGACGCCAATCAGCGCATTTTGTATTGGAACCGGGCCGCTGAAAACATGCTGGGCTATGCAGCGGCGGAAGTAATCGGGCGTCCCTGCTACCAGGCGCTGCAAGGGCAAACGCCAGACAGCGCTGTTTTTTGCCGTCAGGAGTGCTCTTTATTCCAGGAAGCAAAGGCAGCCGCGGCCTGCCCTTGCCACCTGGTATCTCTCAAAGACAAGACAGACAGCCGCCATCTGTTTTGTATGAGTACGCTGGCTGTGGCTAAAGAATGCCGGCAAGACCGCATTCCTATCCTCATTCACCTATGGCGACCCTTGACCCGGCCCTGCCGTTCGTCCGTCTTCAATTCTCCCGCCAACGCCAGCGAAAAATGCCGGCGACTCATTCAGACGCTCCGTCTGGAACTTGAAACCCTGTTAGCTGCAGAACAGGTTGACGCCCCCTACTTAACGCCGGTTTAGGATGGGTTGAGTTTGTTTGATTACTGTATAAGCGTACACGGCAGCGGTCGCCGCACCCCGATTATCTGGCGTCTGCGCCAACCAACGCCGCTATACAAACATAACCTTTAGGCATGATTTAGAGAATCAACCTGCCGCCTGGCTGGACGATTGGCTAAATCTCGTTCGAGCTTCACTAGAGGGTACGCACTGCCAATGCACCCGCTGCGCGGCAGATGTGGCCCACGGAGATAGAGATGAAAAAAGGAAGCCTGCTTTTCCTCGTATTCATTCTGGCGTTGGTAAGCAGCATCTCCCTGGCAGACGATGGTCAGATGTTCCGTCGCGATGTATCCCGCACCCCCGACGGGGAAACAGAAGATGCTATTTTCGGCATGATGATGTTCTATGTGCCGGCACAGGCGGCAGACGGCACTATCTTGACGGAAGGCATTGAATACTACGATGCCGAAGGAAATCTGGTTGATACCAGATATTATGCCAAGCCGCAGTCTGTAAGTTACATTGACGATATTGAAGAGTCGGAAGACGGGGCGCCGTTGGCGCCGTCAGCGCCGTCAAGCGGCATTGGCTTCGGCGCTCGTGACACGTTTGTGGCCCATTCTCTAGATGACGGGGCCACCTGGAAACAGATCAACGTCTCGCGGGCGGCTGACCTCTCCTCGTTTACGCTGCAAAATGGCACAGAGTATCCGGGCGATTCTGTCGGCGCTGTCCATGCGGTAGCCGGCGACCGGATTATGGCTGCCTGGGTTAGCCGCTACTGCGATGGCGGCAATCCCACTTACACCCTGACCGACGAAGAAAAGGCAGTCATCACAGATACAGTGGATTTGCCGGCATACTACCTCGAAGACATGTTCGATATTGCTGGCTCCCAGACATCCGTGGATTACACCTTGCAAGGCTTCCCCGAAGTCGGTGAAATCCCTTACGGCTGTGTCTGGACCGCCCGCGGTTCCCTAGAACTAGACGAAGAAACGGGAACCTACGACATCCTCTGGCGGAAGGCCGAACGGCTCACCTCTGGCAAGCGAGACGCCAACCGCGTGGAGATTGCCGCCGATGAGGGCGCAGGTTTCGTCATCGTCTGGCAAGAAGACCCGGAAGGACTGCGACCGGGGCAGGGGCTCGGCCCAGGCGAAGGCTGGAGCGGAGCCATCGTCAACAACAAAACAGACATCTGGTACAGCCATATTGATTGGGACCACTTCGATCTTGTCTGCGAAGACCCCGCTGCTGATGTCTGCAACCCGATCCCCGCGGCAGAGTATGTGGGCGAAACCACCCCGAAGATTGGCATCCCCATGGCTATGCCCGTCCGTCTGACGGACAACAACATGTGCAAGTATAACCCGGTCTACGATGACGAGGGGAACGTTATCAATCCATACTGCTACACGGACTTTGATAACAATGGTACAGCCGACTTCTGCGCGGCGGAAGTCACCTGGACTAATCCCGGCAACACCACACTCAGCCTGTGCCAGACGGAAGACGGGCGCGTTTTATGGGGGCGCACGGGCGCATCGCGGGCGCGGCTGACGCTGACAGCGTACACCAACGCCAACGATGAAGTCAGCGCCTGGGTGGCTCTGGCTTATGAAGAAAACAAGGCTCTGGGCGAAGGGGGAGAATCCGACCTGGAGCCGATTGATATCGGCAAGGACGTCTGGTACCACACCTTCGACATGTTCAATCCAGACCTGGTGTGGCAGGGAGCCATGCTCGACCAGCCTGCCGTCAACCGCGAAACGGGCGAATTCTTCGACCTTCTGCTGGACGACTGGGGGAATGAGTTCTATGAAACGGAAATCGCCCGCCGCTTCAACATTATGACCCAATCGGTGGCTGACGCCGGGCCGGAGGGCACCGTAGCCATCCTCATCTACAAACAAGGCATCATCAACCAGGGTGGCCCTGCTGACATTTTCCTGCGCCGTATCGTTCTGCCGGAAACGTTTGATCCGGCGGTTGACAACCCGTATGACTTTGCCAACATGGTCTGCGACGAATGGGTCTACACCGATGGCAGCAACCCCAACTATCTCAGCGGCCTATGCCTCGATCCAGGCATCAACGTCTCCGCCACAGACATCGTCGCCTGTGATGATGGCAGCAGCGGCACGGACTGCGCCGCCCAGTTCCCCTGGGATGGCGGCGAAACGTACCCGAAAGTGGTGGAGTGGCTGCAAACGCCGGACAGCCTGGATGACCAGCCCTGGGAGAACCCGTATGACGTCGCCAAAGGCCATCGCGGCTTCATTGACGGCGACTTTGTGATGATGATGTACGCCTGGTCGCCCAACTGGAAAGCCAATACGGTGGGCAATGACCATTACAACCTGTACGTGCGCCGCTCCTTCGACGGCGGCGTGACGTGGACGACGACTCCCGCCGACCTGGGCGGCAGCGGCACCACGACTTGTGAATACTACGGACACGGCAGCGATGTCACCGAAGTTTGCACGGAGTATGGCCCAGGCGAGTTTGAACAGGGGCGGAACGTATCGGAGTTGGTGGGCAACCGTATCACCGTCCTCGATCCGCGCTATACGCCTGTCGCTGACCCCATCGTTCCTACTATCTACACGGAAGAGTATGTGTTTCCCGCCTATGATGATGACATGCGCGACCCCTCCCGCTTCTTCATCGTCTATGAAACGGGGGACAATACCACCGTTGCCGAGGGTGAAGCGACGCCGCTGGACCTGTTTTACAGCCGCGCTTACATCTACGGCGACGAGTATGATTACGTGGAGTATTACAAGGATCAGGACGGCGACGGTCAGGCTGAACTGGTGCTGGAATGGGACTGGCTGGAAAATCAGGCAGACATTCTATCTGGTGAAGCCAGCGTCGGTACGAATCCCGGCGGCACCTTCTTCTATGCGACCTGGAGCCAGTGGCAGGAAGACGAACATGAAGTCGTCAGCAACAGCGACGCCTGGTATCGCCGCGTCATGTATCTGGATGAAGAAGATGCGCCGCCCAGCGTCTCAATTCTGTACGTGAGCAACCTGTTCGTGGGTTACAACACGGCTACAGAAGTGACTTTCGTCGGTTCTGCCCGCGATAACGACCACCTGGGCGAAGGCATTGTGACTTACTTATGGAAGTCGGATGTAGCGGGCCTGCTGTGTACGGAGCAAATCTGCACGATTCCCGTGACGATGCTTACGCCTGGAGAACACGAGATTTCCTTCACGGCTAAGGATGCGGAAGGCAACTGGGCCAGTAAGGCTACGGTTACGCTTTTTGTGGCGGAAACGCTGTGGCAGCAGTTCTTGCCAACCGCGGTGCGTAATTAGCCGCAAAAGGAGGAGTTCGCATCCTCAGAACCTGTCCTGAGTTCACCGAAGGATGCGAACTCCTCCAGAACTGTTTACCGAACTACCCGCACAGAATGGGACACGCCCGAATGAAACGCAGCAGCCTGCTGATTAGTCTAACCATACTGGTATGGGCAGTGGGGGCGGCAGTAAACGCGCAGGCGCGCACAGCCGCCCCCACTGCTGCGCCCGACTGGTTTAGCGAAGGCGACCAGACCGGGGATGAATATGGTTTCGCCGTCGCCGCCGGCAATCTGGATGGCGACGGTTTTTCTGATCTGGTGGTAGGGGCGCCAAAGTATGATGCCGGCATCTACCGCGAAGGAGCCGCCTTCTTGTTCCCCGGCAGCATTGGCGGGTTGGCCACAAACCCCACCTGGATCGGGCGCGGCGGCATGCAAGGCGGGCGCTACGCCAACGCCCTCAGCAGCGGCGACCTCAACGGCGATAGCTATGACGACCTGCTGGTGGGCGCGCACCTGTATCGCCACGACGAACCCGGCGAGGGCGCCGTCTTTCTCTATTACGGTTCCCCTTATGGCTTGAACCCCGCGCCCGATTGGCAATATGAGCCAGATCAGGTAGATGCGGAACTGGGCTGGAGCGTAGCCGCTGCCGGCGATCTGAACCAGGATGGTTATGCGGATGTGGCGGTAGGGGCGCGTTGGTATGACGACAATGCCGGCAGCAAAGGCGCCGTCTTCATCTTTTACGGCGCGCCCGGCGGCCTGAGCGCCGCCCCCAACGGACAACTGAGCATAGGTCAGGGCACCACCGGCTTTGGCTGGAGCGTCGCCGCCGCCGGCGACGTGAACAACGATGGCTATGACGACTTACTGGTGGGCGCGCCTTACTATGACGCCCCAACAGCCGGCCCAACAGACATTGTCCCCGATGCGGGCGGCGCATTTCTCTTCCTGGGCGGGGCGGAAGGCGTGGCAGTTACACCCATCTTTTCAGCTTATGGCAGCCACGCTGACGCCCGCTTTGGTTGGAGCGTCAGCGGCGCGGGCGACGCCAACGGCGACAACTGCGCCGATTTCCTGGTGGGCGCGCCTGGACACAATCAGGTTGGCGCCGCCTTCCTATGGCTGGGCGCCGCCCATTCCCTGGCTGCGCTACCCGCCTGGCAGCACACGGGCAGCGCGCTCGCTGACCAGTCTGGCTATAGCGTCAGCCGCGCCGGCGACATAAACCAGGATGGCTACGACGACATCCTCATTGGTATCCCCGGTTACTCTGGCGACCAGGCGGAAGAAGGGGCGGCGGTCATCTACCTGGGCGGGCCGGGCGGGCCAGGCCCATTGCCAGCCTGGCATAGCCAGGGAAACAAAGCCGACACGCTGTTTGGCGCAGCCGTAGTCGCCGCCGGAGACGTTAACCAGGACGCCTACACCGACGTGGCCGTCGGGGCGCAGCTCTTTCGCCAGGATCGGCTGATTGTGGGGCGCGCCTTTGTTTATCATGGCGCTGCCAGTCTGGACATTTTGCAGCAGCAGTTTCTCCCCCTGGTGCAGCACGACGGCAGCTAACACTCAACGGCAGTTTAGGGCTGGTTGAGTTGGACATGGTAAGGTAATGATGAAAGGCGGATTGATGCGTTAACGCGCCACGGGCAGAAAGCCCATGGATAGATAGGCGACGATGACCCAAATAGCCGACGAAGAACGAATGCGTGACCGCAGCCGGCTGCGAGCGGTAGCAAATAATCTGGTACTACACCTACACCCGCCGCGAGTTCCCACGACGGCGCTGCGCTTTACGTACACCTGGGGGCTGGGCGGCATTTCCCTGCTGCTGATCACAGTACTGCTGTTGACGGGCATTTTGCTTGTTTTCCGGTACGAGCCGGGCGTCAACACCGCTTATCTGAGCATTCAAGCTATCGAAAGTGAAATCCGCTTTGGCTCGGTGGTGCGGGCGTTGCACCATTGGAGCGCCAACCTGCTGTTGATCACTGTCTTTTTGCATCTGCTGCGCGTTTTCTTCACAGGCGGATTCAAGCAGGGGCGCGGCGGCAACTGGGTGGTGGGCGTCATGCTTTTATTGATCGTCATCGCCTTCAACTTTACCGGCTACCTGCTGCCCTGGGACCAACTGGCTTACTGGGCCATCACCGTGGCTACCAGCCTGACGAGTTATATCCCCCTGATTGGAACGCCGCTGCAAGCTTTCCTCATTTCTGGCCCGCAGATAGGTCAGGCGACGTTAAGCAATTTCTATGCCATTCACGTGGCGCTCCTGCCTTTCTGTTTGTTGATCATGGTTACCTACCACATCTGGAAAATTCGCAAGAGCGGGGGTATCTCGCAGCCTATTCTGGCGGCAGACGCGCGGCGCGCCAGCGTGACGACCATACCCCATCTGGTGGAACGAGAAATGGCAGCGGCAGTTATTGTGTTTGCCGGCATTCTCCTCTGGGCCATGTTCATCCCCGCGCCGCTGGAAGCGCACGCCGACCCGACCACCTCGCCCAACCCGGCTAAATCTGCCTGGTATTTCCTGGGCATTCAAGAGCTGCTGCTGCACATGCACCCGCTGGCGGCTATGACCTTGCTGGGACTCCTGATGGCTATGTTGATCTTGCTGCCGCGGTTAGATCAGCGCAGCAGCGACGTGGGCGTCTACTTCCGCTCGGCGGTAGGACGGCGGGCAGCCCTGGCTGGGGCGCTCCTCAGCGTTAACCTGACGCCGCTGCTAGTAGTGGCTGACGAATTTTGGGTTAACCTGCCAGCAGCTTTGCCGGCGCTGCCCATCTGGTTTTCCAATGGCTTGCTGCCACTGCTGCTCACATTGGCGGGGCTAACCCTTGTCTACTTCTTTATCCGCGTCTTACTCAAAGCCAACCACAGCGAGAGTACGCTCGGCCTTTTTACCTTCCTATTCGCCAGCCTCATCCTGCTCACCGTGATCGGCGTCTACTTTCGCGGCCCAAACATGGCTTTGACCCTGCCATATGGATAGTAACCCATGGACACAGACAACGCACTCCTTGCCCCGAATACAATCAGCCGCCGCTCCTTTCTCAAGTGGAGTATTGGTGGACTGGCAGCGCTGGCGGCGCTAGAAACCGCTGGCGTCGCTTATTTTTATCTGCAATCGCAGGCAGCAGCAACCGAGTTCATAGGCGCGGTGCGGGCGGGAGCGCTGGGCGACTTCCCACCTGGCTCCATCACAGAGTTCGTCAGCAGCGGTTTCTACCTGATTCGCACCCACGATGGCGGTTTCCTGGCGCTTTGCCGCCGCTGCCCACATTTGGAGTGTATCGTCAACTGGGAACACAACGCCAATGCCTTTTATTGTCCCTGTCATGCTTCCCATTTTGATTCGGTGGGCAATTTCCAGACTCCACCCGTGTCCCGGTCGTTGGACCGTTTCGCCGTAGAGATTGATGGGGATGAGGTGATTGTGGACACATCGCGCATAACCAGGCGGCAGCAGTTTGATCCCCAGGAGTTGGTGTACGCGGCATCCTAAGAGAAGGGTATGAAGCTCAACCGGTATACATTTCTGACGTTAGCAGGCTTGTTGCTCGTAGTGATTGCCTTGCCGTTCTATGCCACACAAGAGTCGCAGCGACTGCGCGTGGCGCAGATTCGTTTGCATCAAGCGTATACGGCAGATGCCGGCATTCTCTACCTCAACAACTGCGTCGCCTGCCACGGCATAGATGGCGCCGGCGTGGGCGCCAATCCCCCCTTAACAGGACTGGACGCCGCCAGCGAAGAGCTTCTCTTCCAGACTATCGCCCACCCTCCCCACAGTTCGGGCATGGCCGCCTGGCACACAGCCACCCACACCCCCCTCAACGCCTACGAAGTGACCCAGCTTGTCGCCCTGCTGCGCACAGGTAACTGGAACGACGTTCGGGACGCCGCCCAAAACCAGAACATTTCCGCCCCATCCTTGCCGCCGCTCGACGTAGAGACTGCCTTCCTGGAAGAAGTTACCGCGGGCGATCCGCACCAATGCGCTGCCTGCCACGAAGAACCAGAGGTACATAACGCCCGCTTTGGCCTTGACTGCGTCCGCTGCCATACGCTGCAAGCGTGGCAGCCAGCGCTGCTGGCCCGCCATACATTCCCGCTGGATCATGGCAGCGAGGCCAGTCTCACCTGCGATACCTGCCACCTGGATACCTACGTCAGTCAGACCTGCTACGGCTGCCATGATCACCAACCCACGGAAATGGTCAGCGTCCACGCCGATGCCGAAATCACGGCGTTGGAACCCTGCGCCTCCTGCCACCCCACTGGCGTGCCCGGAGAAGCAGACCACATGATTATCCAAACATCTGGTCAATAGGATGGAATCACACTTATGTTGCGGTAGGACAAGACGCTATCCTGTCCGGTTAGTTCAGCGAATTAACCTATGCTTCCTTGCCGATAGCGGGTGATAACCATGAACAAGACTGTCCTCTTTCTGGCTGCCCTTACCCTGGCTCTGCTCGCCGCCGCTGCCGGCATGACAATCCTGGCTGCGGCATCTCCCTTCCCGCCTGCCACGCCGCTTTACCCCTTACAAAGCCAGGCGGAACAGTGGCGGCTGCAATTGACCCGCGACCAGAACGAACGAGCCTTTTTTGCGCTGGACCTGGTGGCGCGCCGCCTGCAAAACCTGCGCCAGGCCAGCAGCGAGACCGTCGTGACCGCCAACTGTCGCGCCGTGGAGTTCTCCCTGGCGCAGGCGGTAGTGCAGCTAGGCGCAGCCCCCGCCGCGGCGCAGGCCAGTTTACAAGGACAGTTGCAAAGCCTGCTAGATGATTGCTCTCTGGCGCTGGCGGCGCAGGACAGCGCCAACCCGGCTGTCCATCATCTATCAAACGTAGTGAATGGGTTGCATTTACCCACAGCGACGCCCATCAAAGCGGCAATGCCGGCAATCCCCGACCCGGCCGCGCGCATTGAACCAGCCGCCGTAGCCTTTCTGGACCCGAACATCAATCATGAGGATTTCCCCTTTATCGGTGGGCATGCCAGCGTGGAATGCCTGGCTTGCCACCCAAACGGCGTCTACGACGGCATCTCAAAAACCTGCGCCGACTGCCACACATACACAGCCAGCGAGGAGACGCTCTACCCTGACCACTTTGCCGGGGAGTGCGCCGGCTGTCACCACGTCTACAATTGGCAGCCGTTCTGGTTTGATCATCTGAACGTCGGCGAATGTCTCTCCTGCCATGAAGCTGACGCGCCCGAAGCGCATTACGTGGGCGCTTGCCAGGCGTGCCACACAGATAACGTTGATTGGACGCAATGGACGTATGATCATGCTGGCGTAATCGAATGTGAGTCGTGCCACCTGGTGCACAACCCGCCTGAACATTATGCGGGTCTGTGCACCAACTGCCACAACGACGTGGCTGACTGGAATGTATTCGTCTTTGACCATACCGGGTTGGCAGACTGCGTCGCCTGCCACAACGAAGCGGAGATTCCCGAGGGGCATGACCCAGGACAATGCGACTTGTGCCATCTGTTAACAGATTGGGAAACGATTGTCTTTGACCACACCGGCCAACCCGACTGCCTGGCCTGTCACCGTCAGGAGACGCCATGGCCCCACTATGCCGGGGCGTGCGCTGCCTGCCACGTTACCAATACCTGGCGCACCGCGCCATTCCGCCACAGGGCAGCCACCACCGATTGCGCCGCCTGTCATCACTTCCAGACGCCGTCCGCACATTACCAGGGCGCCTGCACAGATTGTCACGACAGCGACGCCTGGCAGGAAGTTCATTTTGATCACCGCCGTTATCGAAATTGCCAGGAGTGCCACCTGGCGGACGCCCCTCCCTGGCATTATGAAGGGCAGTGTGGTTCCTGCCACAACGAGAATCGTTGGGGGGATGCCTGGTTTGACCATGCGGCATATGCCGGCACAAAACCCTGCCGCGACTGCCACCAACCGCCCGCCAACCATTACCCCGCCGCCTGTACCACCTGCCACGCCACCTATGGTTGGGGCTTGACCGGTTATCAGCACGACCCCGCCAGCAACTGCGCCGCCTGCCACACCGCCGACGCCCCCATCGCCCATTATGGCAGCGACTGCGCCGCCTGCCACACCACTGGCAGTTGGGCTAACGCCATTTTTGACCACAGCTACACCGCCGCCCCATGCAGCGCCTGCCACCTGGCGCCGGCCAATCACTGGCCCGGCGACTGCGCCGCCTGCCACGTCACCAATCAATGGCTGCAAATCACTTTCAGCCACGCCAACCTGACCAACTGTACGGCGTGCCACGCCGTTCCCGATAACCATTGGCCCGGCGACTGCACCCTCTGCCACGCCACCGACCAGTGGCACAACATCTTGTTTAGCCACGCCAACGTCTACACCTGTGACGGCTGTCACCCCACGCCTGCCGGCCATTGGCCCGGCGACTGCGCCCCCTGCCACGCAACGGACAGTTGGGCTAACGCCCACTTTGATCACACCGGCTACACCAACTGTAACGCCTGCCATCCCCGTCCTGACAACCACCCGCGCGGCCAATGCTCCAACTGCCACACCACAGCATCCTGGATCATCGAACCCACCCCCACGCCGTAAACAACGCAGCCCCAAATATTGACGCAATCCCCCTCCCATTGCTACAATGGCTGCATTCCCACCCCGCTGGCGCATTTCCTGATCCGGGCGACAAAAAAGGCCACCCCAGCGCTGCCGGGTGACCTTCTGATAAACAAAAGTAGGGGCAGGTTTGAAACCTGCCCCTACCCTGCCGTTACCTGCCAGTGCCCCTGGGCCGACTCGAACGGCCAACCTACGCGTTAGGAGTGCGTTGCTCTGTCCATTGAGCTACAAGGGCATGTGACGCCAACCTATTCTAGCAAATCCCCACAGGGACGTCGAGATGAATCCAGCCCGCTCCCCATCTCCGGCGCAGTTGTTGCCGTTTTTTGTCTATGGCACACTGCTGCCAGGGCAGCCGAACGCGCACCTGTGGGGCAGCGCCGTGGCGCAAATGCGCCCCGCCCTGTTCCCCGATGGCCGCCTGTATGATATGGGCAACTTTCCCATGCTGATTGCCGGCAATGGCCGCCCCATCCCTGGAATGCTTGTCGAACTCAAACCACAGATGTATGATCCCCTTATTCGCCGCCTGGATGAACTGGAAAAATACAATCCCACGCAGCCGCAGCACAGCATCTACTGCCGCGAACCCCACGCCATCCAGACCGCGCCCAATCAACATACGACAGCCTGGGTTTATGTGGGCAGGGATGTCTATATTGCCGGCAAGCCGGAAATCCTCCAGGCTGATTGGCCCACTTACGTGGCTGCCCGGCTGCCAGACGTACAGGCATGGTGGCGTCACTTCACCTCCCTGTTCCCCACTTCCCCCGACAAATAAACAGGGGGCGCTTCCGGTGGCCTATGCTGTAGGATAATTTGGCAAAAATTGTCCCATGCTAAACAGGGGTGATGTTATGGTCGAGGTAGTAAAAATATGAAAAGAATTGGTGTACTCACCAGCGGCGGCGACGCGCAGGGTATGAACGCCGCCGTGCGCGCCGTTGTGCGCACCGCCATTGACCAGGGCGTAGAAGTCTACGCCATCCTGGAAGGGTATCAAGGCATGGTAGACGGCGGCCCGCGCATCCGCCCCATGAACTGGAATGACGTGGGCGGCATTCTGCATCAGGGCGGGACCATCATCGGCTCAGCCCGCTGCCGCGCCTTTTTGGAACGCGCCGGGCGGCTGCAGGCGGCGAAGAATCTGGTAGACAACGGCATCGAAGGGCTGGTCATTATCGGCGGCGACGGCAGCCTGACGGGCGCCAGTGTGCTGCACGAAGAGTGGCCCGGATTGCTGGCGGAACTGGTAGCCAACGGGGCAATCATGCAGGAAGCTGCCGACCGCCACCAGTTTATCCCCGCAGTCGGCCTGGTAGGCTCCATTGACAACGACATGTACGGCACGGACATGACAATTGGCGCAGACACCGCCCTGCATCGCATTACCGAAGCCGTAGACGCCATCTCCAGCACGGCTGCCAGCCACCAGCGCGCCTTTGTGGTGGAAGTCATGGGACGTCGCTGCGGCTACCTGGCGCTAATGAGCGCTCTGGCCACGGGCGCTGACTGGGTATTGATCCCCGAAAGCCCCCCCAATCTGGACGCCTGGGAAGATAAGATGTGCGACGTCCTGCGCAAAGGGCGGGCTATTGGCCGCCGCGACAGCATCGTCATCGTAGCCGAAGGGGCGCAGGATCGCTACGGCAACCGCATCACCAGCGCCTATGTCAAACAAGTGCTGGAAGAAAAGCTTCAGGAAGATACCCGCGTCACCATCCTGGGCCACGTGCAGCGCGGCGGCTCCCCCAGCGCCTTTGACCGCAATCTCAGCACCATTCTGGGGTGGGAAGCTGTGCATACCCTGCTGAAAATGGACCCGCAGCAAGAAACGCTGGTGATCGGTATGCGCGGCAACCGCATTGAAGCCACGCCGCTCAGCGAATGCCTGGCGAAAACGAAAACCGTGGCCGACGCCATTGAACGACGCGATTACAACGCCGCCTTAAAAGCGCGCGGCGGCAGTTTTGCTCGTTCGTTTCGCACGTTGCGCACGCTGGTGCGGGCGCTGCCGCACGAACCCGAACCCGGCAAGCGGCAGTTGCGCCTGGCAGTGCTGCATTCGGGCGCGCCCGCGCCAGGAATGAACACGGCGGTGCGCGCCGCCGTGCGCCTGGGCGTAGACCAGGGGCATACCATGTTTGGCGTGCGCAACGGCTTTCGCGGCTTGATAGAAGATGAAATCATCGAACTGGATTGGATGAGCGTCAACGGCTGGGCCCTACGCGGCGGCGCGGAACTGGGCACAAATCGCAAAATCCCGGAGGGCAGCGATTTTTACGCCATTGCCCGCAACCTGGAAAAACATCAGATCGAAGGCATCCTGATGATTGGCGGCTGGTCTGGCTACCTGGCGGTGTTGGAACTGTTTGAGCGGCGGCACAACTTCCCGGCTTTCCAGATTCCGATTGTCTGTTTGCCGGCATCTATTGACAACGACCTCCCCGGCTCCGAACTCAGCGTAGGCGCAGACACGGCCCTGAACAGCATTGTCAGCGCCGTGGACAAGATAAAACAATCCGCTGTCGCCTCCCGTCGCGTCTTTGTCGTAGAAGTCATGGGACGCTACTGCGGCTACCTCTCCCTGATGAGCGCCCTGGCTACAGGCGCGGAGCGCGTCTATTTGCCCGAAGAGGGTATCACCCTTTCCGACCTGGTGCACGACGTACACCAACTCATGAAAGGTTTCCGCCAGGGTAAGCGCGTCGGTCTGACCATCCGCAACGAAGACGCCAACCCCGTCTACACCACCGACTTCATCAAATCCCTTTTCCAGGAAGAAGGGGGCGACCTGTACGACGTGCGCACAGCCATCTTGGGCCACATTCAACAGGGGGGCAATCCCACGCCATTTGACCGCATTCAAGCCGTGCGTCTGGCGGCAGAGTGCATCCACTTCCTGGAGCAGCAGCTTGACGGCAGCGCCGTTGAACCCATGAGCGCCTGCATAGGCTTACTCAATGGCGGCTATAAGTTCACCGACCTGGAAAACGTGCCCCGCATGATGGACAAGCAATACCAACGACCCAACTACCAATGGTGGCTCAACCTGCGCCCCGTAGCCCGCGTCATGGCTCGCCCCGGCCCGGCAGGTTAGCGTTTGTCCGAACGACAAAAGTCTCAGAGACTCTTGCACTCTCTCTGACGGCGCGCAACTCCCATTGATGACATTCGTAAGGGTTCCGTATGAATATTGCTCTTGACATACCTCCTTGTGGGGACATACAATATTAACACTACCGGTTTGTCTGGATGCTGCTAAACTTAATGGTAGCATCCACTCCATAAGGGCAAACGGACACGACTATATGGGACCTACGAAACGCACTACCCCGTCACAACGCATCGCATGTTTCGCTTCTACCCCGCCAATTCAACGTGTCTGTAACGCCGAGCCAATTCAGCCGTTCCCTTCTCCGCTAACCTGCGTCTTCATCTTGCCCTGTCCTGCTGTTCGCTAACGGACAGGAACGGCAGCCGTATTGGCGGCGTTGTCAAATGTCAACCAATAAGGTTGGCTACCGCTTAAAATTCGTAACAAAGGTGCAGCGCAACGCATTGCACCCGCATGGTTACTAAAGTTCATTGAGTGTCAAAGGATAACTGCCTGTGCTTCGTACTCATCTCCGTCTGATTTTGTTCTTCATCTCCATGCTGCTCTTAGCCGCCCTGGCCTGTAACGCAGTCGCCCCCCAAACAAACCCTGTCGCTCCCTCCGCCACTCTCCCCCCCGAACTGGTGCAGGCGGCGGTAGCCACGGTTCAAGCGGAACTGCAAACAGCCGCCCCTGCCGGCAGCGCACAAAGCCCAACCATCGTTCTTGAAAGCGACACGCTGGCAACAGCCGTCAACATGGAGGAAACGCTCGTTGCCCTCTACAAGCACGTCAACCCGGCGGTGGTGCACATTGTCAGCCCTCTAGGCAGCGGCAGCGGGTTTGTCTTTGACAGCGACGGGCACATCGTCACCAACTATCACGTGGTGGTGGATACGACCGAATTTGAAGTCATCTTCAGCGACAGTGAACGCCGCACGGCTGCCGTCATTGGCTCGGACATAGACAGCGATCTGGCCGTGATTGCCGTGGATGATCTGCCTGAGGGCATTTCCCCCATCGAACTGGGCGACTCCAACGAGATCGAAGTCGGCCAGTTTGTCGCCACCATTGGCAACCCGTTTGGCGAACAAGGCTCCATGTCCCTGGGCATCATCAGCGGGTTGGGTCGCAGCCTGGCTTCGCAGCGATTAGGCTACTCCCTGCCGCAAGTGATCCAGACCGACGCGCCTATCAATCCCGGCAATTCAGGCGGCCCCCTTCTCGACCTGGAAGGGCGGCTCTTAGGCGTGAATACAGCCATTCGCACCACCACGGGCGTCAGTTCGGGCGTCGGCTTTGCCATCCCCGTCAACGCCGTGCGTCGCATTGTGCCCACCCTCATTGAAACAGGCGTCTACGTCTACCCGTACATGGGCATTGAAGTGCCAGGCCAGCCGTTGTCCCTGGCTGATTATGAAGCATTGGGATTACCCCAAACCTCAGGCGCCTATGTGACAGGCGTGCGCCCCGAGAGCCCGGCAGCCGAAGCCGGCTTGATTGGGCAGCAAGGTCCCGGCGGCGACCTGATCATTGCCGTAGATGGTCGCCCCGTGCTGGAGTTCAACGATCTATTAAGCTATCTGGTCTTCGAGACCACCGTCGGCCAAACGATTGAACTGACCATTCTCCGCAACGGTCAGGAAATGATTATCCCATTGACATTAGGGGAACGTCCCTGAGTCCTGGTGTCTTTGACACCCGGCGTCCTTGACGTTCAGCGTTCTTAACGCTCAGCGTCCTTGACGCTC
>CAYQYJ010000027.1:16143-21434 GCA_964421605.1 uncultured Ardenticatenaceae bacterium
ACGCTCAGCGTCCTTGACGCTCCAATTCCCATCAACTCTCTTTACCAACTTAGGAGGCAGCTATGTTTAACCAAGAGCAACTGCAGGCATTACTTTCATTCGCAGGCAATGGCGCAGACATCCTAAGTCTTTACCTGGATACAGACCTGACACAGGAATCGAAAGATGCAGTCCGGCTGCGGGTTCGCTCGCTCTTAAAAGATGTGGGGCCAGAATTCAAGGAAGATGTGGAGGCCATTGAGCGGTATCTGGCATATGAATTCGAATGGATGAAGCCAGGTCTGGTCATTTTTAGCTGCGCGCCCCAATCATTCTTTGAGGCATATCCCACCAACGTCGCTTTTCGCAACCGCGTGCGGATTGGTTCAAAGCCGTATGTGAAACCGTTAACCCATTTTCTGGATTTCTACGCCCATTATGGCGTGATCATGGTGGATCGGGTGGGGGCGCGCTTCTTTGAATTCCATCTGGGCGAACTGCTGGACAGCGCTGGCTTTATGGGGGAGGAAGTGCGCAAACTCAAGCGCGGCGGCGGCTCCGCCTCCACTGGGATGCGCGGCGGCGTAGGCGGCGCGGAACGAGAGGAGGAAACCGCCCAGCGCAACCTGCGTCAGGCGGCTGCCGAAGCGCAAAAGTTCTTCGCCCACAAAGACATCCGCCGCCTCTTCCTGGCAGGTACAGCCGAGACTGTCTCTCAATTCCGCGATCTGCTGCCCAAACAACTGCAAAGCTGTATTGCCGGCGCTTTTGCTCTGGACATGAACGCTGGTGAACATGAAGTGCGCGCCCGCGCCCTGGCTCTGCTGCAAGAAGCCAACGCCGAACGGGAAAACAAAATGGTGGCAAATATGATCACCACCGCCGCCAAAGGAGGCAACGCCATTATCGGGCTGGCTGGCACCCTGCAAGCCGTGAGCGAAGGTCGCGTGCAAACCTTGATCATCAGCGATGGCTACCGCACCCCCGGCTATCGCGGTCTACACACAGGCATGATGCTGTCCTTCAACGGTCATGAACCAGAACTGGCTGGCGAAGAGTTCCTCGAAGTGGACGACATCGTTGAGGAAGCCATTGCCCGCACCCTGGAACAAGGGGGGCATGTGGAAGTCATCAGCGGCAATGAAGACCTGGAAATGATGGGGCGCATTGGCGCCTTGCTGCGCTATTAAACACATGAACCAATAGAAACTGGGTTTCTTGCAGAAACCCAGTTTCTCACACACACGGAGGCTATAATGGAAGAATTAACGAAGTTAGTGGCAAACAAAGCCGGCATTTCCGAAGCCCAGGCAGAAAAAGCCATCGCCACAGTGCTAAACTTTGTCAAGCAGAAATTGCCTGCGCCCATTGCCGGACAGATTGATGGCTTGCTAAAAGATGGCGGTCAGGCAGCCGACGCGGGCGATCTGGTCAAAGGGCTGGGCGGCTTATTGGGTAATAAATAGCGCCCGCGCCGCAAAAACGTGTCATTTCAAGCCGTCCTCGGTCCGCCGTCTGCGGCGCAGAATCCCTCTCAAATGGCAAATTGACAGGGATTCCTCGTTTCAGCCTGCCCTGAGCCTGTCGAAGGGGAATGACAACGGATAAGTTAGCAACCTGGGTTAAGTACATACCCCCATACACAAACAACAGGAGATACCCAATGAGCATCAACATTAAAAAATTACGCGGTATGAGCGAAGCGCTGGCTGCCAGCTTGATCGAAAAAGGCATCCGCACCAGCGACCAACTGTTAGCCGCCGCCCAAGACAGCAAGGCCCGGCAAGAACTGGCTAAAACGTTGCAAACCGACGTCAAAGGCATCCTCGAAATGGCAAACCGCGCTGACCTGGCGCGTATTAAGGGCATTGGCTCTGTTTACAGCGATCTGTTAGAGCAGGCAGGCGTAGACACCGTGCGCGAACTGGCTACCCGCAACGCCGCCAACTTACTGCAAAAAATAGGCGAACTCAACGCCGCCCACAACCTGGCGGGCCGCCTACCCACGTTAAAACAGGTGCAGGATTGGATCGAACAGGCCAAATCACTGCCACGCAGCATCGAACATTAGTAGAACTTACGCGCTTCCCAAACTGGAGCAGTCTTAGAGACTGCTCCAGTCTCTCGTCTTGCCGGCAAGAAATCCTGCCCGTTAGCCAAAACCCCCTGAGTTGACTATACTTCTCTGCCATGCGACGAGTATGGGTCTGTGTGGGGTTGTTAATAAGCGTCTTCCTGGCTGCCTGCAGCCAAAATAACGAGGGAACCGTAACGCCGCCGGCTAACGGCGTACAATCCCAACCCACCCTGACCACGCCGTCCCCCACGCCTGTTCCCCAACCCACCCCCCTGCCGCCGGCTGTCTCCATCGAGCCGCCGCCAGGCAGCATCACGCTGACCATTTGGACCAACACCGAAATCTCCGCCTTTGGCGACGCCCCAGGCGACCAACTGCTGCGGGAACAGATTACTGCCTTTGACGCCGACCGTCCGGGGCTGCAACTGTCCCTCAGCCAGAAGGCATTGAGCGGTCAGGGCAGTCTGTTGAGTTATCTACGCACGGCTCGCGCCGTCGCCCCCACCATTCTGCCCGACCTTGTCTTGCTGCCTACCAACCAACTGAGCAGCGCCGCCGCCGACCAGCTTGTCTACCCTTTAGACAACCTGCTTGATCCGGGCCTGGTAGCCGACCTCTACCCCGCCGCAGACCAGTTGGGACGCATCAATGGCATGTTAATGGGGTATCCCCTGGCGCTGCGCGGCCTGTCCCACCTGGCATATAACCCGGAAAACATCACCGGAACCTTGCCTCTAACGTGGGCAGAATTTACCGCGCAAGATAGTCGCCTGATTTTGCCGGCAGCCGGCCCCGAAGGCGCCCGCCTGGCCCTGCAATTCTACCTGGCTCTGAATGGGCCCCTCACCGATGAAGCCAACCAACCCGCTCTGCGCGCTGACATACTAACCCAGGCGTTGACGCTGCTCAGCCAGGGACGCAGCAGCGGTCTGATCTTGCTAAACAGCAGCAACGTAGCCACGGTAGCCGATGCGTGGCAGCTTTTTCAAAACGGTCAAGCCAGCACGACGCTGGTCACCGCCGCCGCTTATCTGGCGCAGTCAAGCCAGGGCATAGTCAGCCGCTTCGCCCCCATTCCGGGGATAGAGGGGACGCTTCCCCCGCTGGTAGATGGCTGGGTATGGGCGATCACCACCACCGATCCGGCGCGACAGCGAGCGGCGGCAGACCTGATCACCTGGCTGGCGCACGAGGCGCGCAATGGCGATTGGAGTTGGCAAAGCGGCGCGCTGCCGGCGCGGCGGAACGCCTTTAGCCGCTGGCCCGCTGGCGAGCCGTACATCGTTTTCTTGCAGCAAGAGTTGGAGCGAGCCCAACCCGTTCCCGCCCAGGCCAGCAGCAGCATCATGACGGCCCTGTCTGACGCCGTCTTTGACGTCATCTCGCTGCAAAGCGCCCCCGAAGCGGCGGCGGATGCGGCGGCGGCGGCGGTTAACAATTAACAGGCAACAGGCAATAATTAACAGGCAACAGACAACAGGCAACAACTAACTGCCAACGCCTGGCAGCCAACAGTCAATAACGGGTCATTGGCCACTGACCACGCATTCACGGAGTACGCATGACAATCAAGTTTGGTACGGACGGTTGGCGCGCCGTCATCAGTGAGACATTCACGTTTGCTAACTTGCGCCTGGTGGCGCAGGCGATTGCCGATTTTGTGCATGAAGAAGACACCGCCGAGCCTACGGTGGTGATAGGCTTTGACACGCGCTTTCTATCCGACCGCTATGCGCAAGAAGTGGCGTGCGTGATGGCCGCGAACCAGATTAAGACGTGGTTGTGCCGCGCCGACGCGCCCACGCCCGCCCTCAGTTACGCGGTGGTGCAAAAGGGGGCGGATGCCGGCATTATGATCACCGCCAGCCATAACCCCCCTCGTTACAATGGCGTCAAACTCAAAGCCCGCTACGGCGGCAGCGCCAGCAGAAGCCAGCACCAGCGCGTGGAACAACTGCTGGAACAGAACCAACAGCAAGGACGCCAGCCACGCCTGATGGAGCTCAACGAAGCCCTCAGCAGCGGCTGGGTACGCAAGTTTGATCCCGCCTGGGCTTATTACGAACACCTGAGCACCTTGTTAGACCTGGACTGCATCTCCTCCGCCGAACTGCGCGTCGTCTGCGATGGCATGTACGGCGCCGGGCGCGGCGTCATTGGCGAAATGCTGGCCCGCGGCCGCTGTCGCGTGCAGAACATTCGCGGCGAGATGAACCCCGGCTTTGGCGGCATTCACCCCGAACCCATTGCCCGTCACCTGGGCTTGCTCATCTCCACCATCCAGAGCGGCCCCTGGGACGTCGGTCTGGCTACTGATGGCGACGCCGACCGCATTGGCGCGGTGGACGGGCGCGGACAATTTGTGGACCCGCATCGCATTTTTGCCCTGACGCTGCGCCACCTGATTGAGGTACGCGGCTGGCGCGGGCGGGTGGTGCGCACCGTCTCCACCACGCGCATGGTAGACCGGCTGGCAGCGCGGCATGGGCTGGAACTGGTGGAAACGCCTGTGGGCTTCAACCACATTGCCGATTTGATGCTGGCTGGAGGCGTGTTGATGGGCGGGGAAGAATCGGGCGGCATGAGCATCCAGGGGCACATTCCCGAAGGGGACGGCGTACTCATGGGGCTGCTGCTGCTGGAAGTGATGGCCCATGCCGGCAAGCCGCTGCACGAACTGGTGCAAGACCTGCTGGAGGATGTCGGCCCGGCCCAATATGCGCGCACCGACATGAAGCTGCGCCGCCCGGTAGACAAACAAACGATGACCCAAATGCTGCTGGACAATGCGCCGCAAGAAATAGCCGGCGTGTCCGTGGAAAGCATCCACACCACCGATGGCGTCAAATATTACCTGGCTGACGGAAGCTGGCTGCTCATCCGCCCCTCTGGCACCGAACCCGTGCTGCGCGTCTACGCCGAAGCCCCCAACGACGCCCGCGTCAAAGCCCTGCTAGGCTTCGGCGAATCCGTCGCCCGCTACGAGGCGTGAGAAAATAAAACAGGATTCCGCAGACAAAATCTGCGAAATCCTGTTCTGCATTTAGCGGTAAAAAAATATAACTTGCGCCACGGCGAAGCGGGTCAGCGCGACCAACTCCACCCCCGACAAGGCTGTTCACTCCCTCTTGCTCTTTGCGCTCTTCGCGTCTTCGCGGTAAAGAATAGTATAACTTACGCTGCGGCGAAGCGGGTGAGGATACGCGCCGTGTGGCGGATGCCCTGGCGGAAGTTG
>CAYQYJ010000028.1:0-1124 GCA_964421605.1 uncultured Ardenticatenaceae bacterium
GTTGCCTACAATATTAAATCAAGATTGGTATAAGGGACAAATACAACCTGTCCATCGGGCAAAAGCACGTCCGCACCCGGCAAACGCGCGCCCAGACTGGTGGTGCGCCCGTGCACATAAACAGCCTGTACCTTGCCTACCTGCCCTTGATGCGGCGCGCGCGCGATACGCACGGTCTGCCCCACAGCAATGGTTTCGCCTCGCCGGGTGCTCTTGTCCGCCACATTGCCTGCCGGCAGAGGAATGGCGATTTCCGGGCGACTGTCCCGCCGCTCCGCCGGCTGGCAAAAAAGGGCGGCGGTTCGTTCTTGGGATTGCTGCAAAAGCTCAAAAATAGGCGTGGCCATCGGGTAATGACCTATCCCATCCGTAATAAAGATCGGGAAAGAGAAAGCGTGCGCCTGGCGGCAAATAGATGCCGGCATACTGCCCACAATTAAACCACGCCCACCATTATCCTCCAACTGTTGCAGCAAATCGAGCCGATCCGCGCGCCCGGCGACAATTACTGCGCCATGCGCCGCCGCGCCAACGTGCTCTTCCATCAAAAGATCGCCAGGGCCAGCCGTCGCCGTCTGCAGCTTGCCCGCGCCATCCTTGCCCGAATCCCACAACGCCTGGATTAATGACCCTGGCGTTTCCAGCGCTACGCCCTGGTTGGGGAAAACCTGCGTCACTTCGCCAGCCATCAGCGCCCGCAGTTCAAACAGCGCCGTTCGCTTCTGCAAGATGAGGCGGCCATTGGTCACCTGGTACAACACGCCGTCCAGGGGGGATTTGACCACCTTGCTGCCGCCCAACGCCCCCTTCTTGCGCAGCAGCGGCGCGCCCTGCGTCACTGCCGCGCCGGGGGGAACGACCAGATATTGCTCCAATGCGGCTGCCGGCACACCCAAAGCCTGGCTGCCATCCACCAGCGTATAACTGGTCTGCTGCGGCGCGCGCGCTACCACTTGCACGGCGGTAACTTCCTGCCCCCGCCGCACCATCACTTCGCCAGGCGTAAGCAGCAGCCGTTCCCGCCGAATGGTGGTAAGCAGCTTGACGTAGGTGACGCTGGCATAAAATAACATCTTCGTTGATTCCCCTGTTTTCCTTCGCGATCTTCGCGTCTTTCCGGTGAA
>CAYQYJ010000028.1:1224-5568 GCA_964421605.1 uncultured Ardenticatenaceae bacterium
CGGTGAATCTATCCACCCATATCCCACAACCATTGCCGCAGCCGCTCGCCGCGAGTTGCCTGGTTTGCCGGCAGCGGCAGCGGACGCCCTCTGGCATCCACGATCACGCCCACCAGACCGCCCTGCACCATCAGACTATGCCCTTCTCCTGGACCCAATCCAATGTCAAACTGGCGTGAGGCGGGTTTGAGCGTCAGCCTGGCTTTTTGCCCCAGAGTCAGCGGCAGCACTTCCAACGCGCCAAACGGAACTTCCACCTCCAGCGCCCCCTGCCCATCCGTTTCCAGGCGCAGGTCTAACGCCTTTTGTCCCACCTGCCCACGCCCCGTCAGGGCAATCACCCAGCCCAGGTCTACCAACACGCCCCCTTCCAGCGCCTGCACCGCCACTAAGGGTTTATGCGCCGCCAGCGCCCCCAGGGCCGGCAGCGCCCCATACCGATCCACCGCCAGCGCAAAAATTCCCGTAGGCTGCAAGGCATCTAAAACCATTAAAGCCGTCTGTCCCGGACGCGGCGTAGTTTGAAAAATGCCGCCGCGCAGCAGCAGCAAATTAAAAGCGGGGAGGCCGTCTTTGGCCCAACCCCAACTGGCTGCCGCCTGCGCTGCCGTGTGCCGTACCATTTCCCGCGTAATCGCCTGCTCCAGTCGCAGTTCTGTCTCAGTCGCGGGCAGCGAATACGGGTAGAGCGTTTTGTTCATCACAAAATCGTGCAATGTGTCGCCGTTCACGCCGTTTGCCGGCATCCAGTTTAACACCGCATCCATGTCCAACACCTGTAAGGCGCTGCTCAAGGCGCCTCCCAGACCCAAATCCGTGCGCACCAGCAGTTGGTTGCCTTCCGGCGCAGCCGCCACAAGCGTCACGCTGTCGCTGCCCACGTCCAGCCCCAACACCCGTCCCCGGCTGACAGCCGCCAGATAATGGCTGATGCAGGCGAACGCCTGCGCCGTTGGCATGACCGGATATTGGCACCAGCCAGCTATGTCGTCAAAACCGGGCAGCGTGCTGACCTTCAGGTCTTCGTATAACGTCGCCGCTATCTGGCGCGCGGCGTGCAACTGCTCCGTTTCCAGGCTGGGGCGCACATTGTCAATCACGTGCAGGTTGGCAATGGCGCGAAAACGGTTGGCGGCGGCGGCGCGAAGCTGGCGATTGCCGGCAAACACTACTTCCGGGCGATGCACATCCGTCTGCGCCAGCAGTTCTAACGCTGTAGCCGCCGTTTCCATGCGCCGCATGACCTGAAGAGTATCGCCGCCATCGGTGCCGCCGGCAATGAAAATCAGGTCAGGGCGATGCTGGATAATGGCGTCAATCTGCGCCGCCTCGCTGCGCGTGTCAGAAAGGCTCAAATAATCTACTTCGCGCGCATAGACGGTTTGCAAGGCGCGGCGGGCGCTGGCTAAACTAACTTCATCTAGCAACCCCACCACCACCGTCTTGAGCGGCGGCGCGGCGCTGACGGTCGCCGCGAAGTTATCCACGCCGGCGCCCGCGCTGTTGGCAGGCGTAATCAGCCATCCCTGGCGATCCAGCAAGGGGCGTTGCAGACGATCCGCCAGGCGGGCTGTCGCCTGCTGCACCCCAATGGTCACGTTATTCCAGGGGCTGCTCAGAGTGGTGGGCGCCTGGGCGCAGCCAATAAAGCGGTAGCTGCTTCGGACCACGTCGAACAGGGCCACGTTGGTCTGCGTGTGCCCAATATCGGCTACCAAAAAGGATTCACTGACGTGAAGGGTCTCGGAATCAGACGTCATGATGACATGGCAGCGAAAAGGCCGCCCAACTCGTTTAGAAAATAGACGATACGATCCGTCAGCAGCACCAGACTGGTACCCAGAATGCCGGCAAAAATTGCCCCCAACGTAATCATGAGCACCGCCTGCCCCAGCCCGTTAACTAGCTGCTGCCAGCGCGGCAGATTAGCCCAGGCATCGCCCCCCGGCTGCGCCGTGCGCGTAAACCGGAAATAGAGCAAGATGAAAACGGTGAGCAGGGCGCTTAGCACGCCAGACAAACCGCTGCTGGCGGCAAAAACCTGCGGCAGCAGCGTGCCGCTGATCGCGCCCACCAGCGCCACAGCCCCGCCTACACCCACGAGCAACGCCATGCCGCTGCTGCCTAAGGGCGCCAGGCGCGGCGCCAGTTTGAAGAGCAGCAGGGTGGCAAAGAAAACGGGAACCAGCCACAAGGCGTTACTGTTGTCCGCGCGCATACTGGTATAGACGGGCCACAGAAAATCCCGAAAGACCACCACTACGGCATAGCCTGCGCTGACGCCGACGAGGAGATGCACCGCCAGGCGATAAGCCGGGTTGTCGCGCCACAAATAGCTAAAGATAAGAAGGGTCAGGAGAAAGCCGATAATGACGTTCATGTGCGATCAAACCAGGGTTGGTGCATCAAAAAGTTCGTTTGTTCCTACCGCCTGCGTCGCCGCGCCAGCAAACCAGCAGTCAGGTAAAACAGGTTGCCGCCAATCAACAGCAAAATAACCAACCAGTAAGCCAACCCTTGCGCGCGGCTCAGGGCAGTCACCGGGCCAGCAGCGCCCGTAACCAGTTGTTCGTAAGCCACGGCTGCCGGCAGACCTTCCAGCAAACCAGCTAACTGCCCACTGGCGAAATAAGGGGCGGCAGCAGGGCTGAGCGACTGCGTGATCGCCGCCAGCAGCGGCGTCTGGCTGGCGCTGCCTACCTGCTCCACCCAGTTAATCAGGTTTTCCTGGTCGGCTGTGAGCAAAATGACCAGGCTGACGGGTTCCGCCGTCAGGGCGAGGGGATTGCCGGCAATCGTCCGGCACGAATCGGGCGCGGGCAAACACTGCCCTAAGAGGCGCAGCCCCACCGCTTCGCCCGGTAAATAGCCTAAATTGGTTCCATTCAGACCCGTTACCTGGCTCATGGCTTGACTTGCCAGCGTCACGCCCGCAGCGGACTGGCTAATGGTCAGCACGGGGCTGCCATTCGCCGCCAGTTGCCCCAGCAGCAATTGGGCTGCCGGCCCCAACTCGCCGCTCATCGCCGGCGTATAATCAAACGCCACCAGCACGGGTTGGCCCGCGGCGGCTTCAATCGCTTCATGGGCGGCGGCAGCGCCTGCCGGCAGCGGCGCGGTCGCCGTCCCCATCAGGTCAGTCACCCGATCGGGCAGCAGCGCAGCAACGATTATGGCTGCCAGCAGCAGCAATGCCAGCAGCAGGCGCAGCCACCCAGGCATCGCTGCCGGCTGCGCCGCGTCCGCCGTGGTAATGGGCACAGGCGAGGCTTGCGCCAGTTGGCGCAGCAAACTGGCCTGCTGCCGCTGCATGGGGGTCGCCGTAAACTGCGGCAGTTCGCTATCCGCCTGTCTGGGCTGGGCTATGACGGGTTCAATATCAATCACGCCGCGCATGCCGGCTAATGGCCCTGTTTCCTGCACGGGTTCTGTGGGAGCGTACGTTTCGCCAGGGGCGCGCAGTTCGCGCGGCTTGAAAGGTTGCAGCCAGTCAGGGATGTCGGCGGCGGCTAATTCGGCGGCGGCAGCGCCCATGCCGGCAAATTCGTTGGCGGGCGGGAGGACAATATCTGGCACATCCGCCGCTGCGGTCTCTAATACGTCGCTCCATTCGTCTCCACTGCCAAAAGTGGCCCCCGCCTCCGCCCGCGACGAAAGCGCCGCTTGCAGCGCCGCATCAAAGCCATCGGCGTCCGGCGACTGCAGCCAGTCAGGCAGCCCGCTTTGCGTCTCTGCTGTGGGTTCTTGGCTTTCAGATGGCGCAAACAGGTCTGCCAGGGAGGGCGCGCCTGCGTCGCCGGGCGGCGAGCGGCGCAAACTGTCTCGCAGCCAATCAGGCAGTTCGGCGCTGGCTAATTCATCCGCCTCCTCGCTGGACAATGCTGGCAGCAGCGCAGCGGCGCTTTCTGCCGGCAGCCCTGGCTCTTCCAGCCATTCGTCGCCAGCCAGGTCCACCAGACCCAGATCGGCGTCAAAAGCGGCAAGCTCTGACGCGGCAGGCAAATGGCTTAACCACCCGGCCAGATCATCCGCCGTCTCCGCCTGCTCTAATTCGCCCGCCTCCAGTTGATCCATATCCAGGCTGGCTAAATCAACTCCTGCCAATTCGGCAGAGGCTCCTGCTTCAGCAGAGTCCTCTGCCCAAACAGTCTCGTCTGTAAACTCTGCCAGCCAGTCGGGCAAAAGCTCCGCCCCGACCTCCGCTTCCGGCGCAAGTTTGCTTGGAGCCTCATCGCTGAACAAGGAGTCAAACCAGTCGGGCAAATCCTCAGCCAGCGATGCGGGTGTAAAAGTCAGCCCGGCAGCCAGTTCCTCGCCCTCTTTTTCCGCGGCATCTGTTGCCGC
>CAYQYJ010000028.1:5668-21404 GCA_964421605.1 uncultured Ardenticatenaceae bacterium
AAGTCAGCCCGGCAGCCAGTTCCTCGCCCTCTTTTTCCGCGGCATCTGTTGCCGCAGCATCTGTTGCCGCAGCATCTGTTGCCGCAGCATCTGTTGCCGCAGCATCCGTAGCCGCCAGCCAATCGGGTATCTCCGCCGCCGCCTCGGTCTCCGCCGCCGTCTCTTCAATTTCGTGCAGCCAGTCAGGAAAATCGCCCGCTGCGGTGCGCTCCGCGGCTAACAAGCTGTCCTGGGTGGACTCTGTCGCCGCCTCTACCAGTTTGGGCGGCCAGGCGGCAGGCGTGGCAGGTCCTTCTATCTCTGGCGCGACGCTCAGCCAGGAGGCTGCTTCTGGCTCTATGGGTTGCGCGACTGTGTCCTCAGGCAATGTCTCAGAGGGAAGAGATTCCGCGGTTTCTGTGGCAAAAGTTGCCAGCCAATCTGGCAACGGCGGCGCAGTTCGACCTGGTTCCGCGGCTTCTGCCGGCAGCCAATCGGATTGCGCGGTTTCTGATTCTAATTCCGCCAGCCATGCCGGCAGCGCGTCCACTATCGTTGGCGGGGCGGCGTCAGGTTCTACCGCAGCCAGTTCCGCCAGCCAATCTGGCGTTTCGTCCGGTTTGACTGGGGTAGGCGTATCTTTTTCGTCCTCTTTGCGCGCTGGCGCGGGCGGCGTCTGCGCGGGCGGCGGCTCAATTTTGTTCTCCGGGGCTTTATCCGTGTGTTGCAGCCAATCAGGCAGTTCAAACTCGGCAGCCAGGGCGTCAAAAATATCTTCCTGATCCAGTCCCCGTCTGGTCGTGAGCATCCCCGTCCCTGGCGGCGCAATCTCCGCCAGCCAGTCAGGCAAATTGTTGGCTGCCTCCGGTGTAGCAGGAGGCGGCGCACTGCCCATATCCCTGTCAGGGGGAGCAGATAGAATACCCGTACCCCGCGGCGCAGCCGCGCGCAACCATTCGGGCAAATCGTCGCGCGGCGACGCCACTTCCTCGTCTGCCTCTAACCAGCCGGACAGGTCGCTGGCGGCAGGCGTCCCGGTTTCAGGCGCGGCGGCTTCATCTGGCGGCGCAGCGTCTTCAACCACGCGGATGTCTTCTAACCAACGCGCAAAATCGGCAAACGCTGGATCCGTAGCGTCGGCGTCTGCTTCCACGGGTTCGGGCGCGGCAGGCAGCGCAGGCGACGGCGCAGGTTGGGCAGCCTCCGCGGGGGCGCTGTCTTTCAACCACTCTTGAATAGCTGGCTGGTGCAGCGGCGGTAGTTTCAGTTCGCCCGTATCATCGGTGGCGCGGCTGGGCAGGTTAAAGGCTTTGGGCGCAGGCGGTAGTTCTCGTTCTGGCGGAGATAGTTCAGCCGCGCTGTCTTCTGGCACCAGGCGCGTGCCGCAGTAGTCGCAATACAGCAAGTGCAATGAGTTGTAGTGTTGGCAGTTGGGGCAAACGATATGGGTTTCAGGCGGCAGGGGGGAACCGCAGTTGTTACAAAACTTACTGCCGGGGGGGTTGCTGCCGCTGCATACAGGACAATGGATGGCGCTCATGGGTTATTGTAAGGACGTTCTGCGCCCGCCAGGAGGCGCAGGCTCATGGTAATGGCGCCCAGAGCGACGCCAATCAGGATGCCGCGCATGCCGGCATTGACCACCACGCCGCTGATCATCTGGCGCAGCGCAACGAAAAAGCTGCCCACTGCGCCCGGCAGCGGGGCGCTGCCCAACAGAACCAGGATGGCCGTGAGCAGGAAAAGGGCCGTCCACACCCGTTGGCCCCGCTGCATCAGGCGCATGCCGGCAAACAACAAAAAGAAAGCCAGCAGGGCCGCCAATGCTGCTTCCAACGGCGCCTGCACCCAGGCAAAAAGCTGCGCCGCGCCATCCTGCGTCAACCCCAGACGATCGGTCAGCGGCATGGCTAATACCACCAACAAACTGAGAACCAGCGCCGCGCTGTAGACGTTGCCCCGCAAGACGCGGCGCAAATGGATGAGCAGCAAATTGAGCGCTCCCAAAATCACCGCCACAGCGGCTAAGAAACTGGCCCAGGATAACAACAAATTGCCGGCCCCCAGTCCTAATAACAACCCCGCCAGGGTAACCAAAAAAGCCACAGCCGCCAACAACCAGTTTGCCTGTTGTCCCCAACGCTGCATCAGCCGCTCCCTCCCCAAAGATATAGGACGCTGTTAACCAGCACAGCCAGGGCAATAACCCAACGCAGCACATCCTGCGCCTGCACGCTGGCTATCTGGGACGGTTTACCTTCCAGATAGGCGCCGGCAGCCAGCATCTCTTCCCCCACCAGCACATCATCGGTAACCGCCCTCGCCAGAGCTACGGCTTCCAGGTCAATGCTGCCCACAATTTGCGCCACCTGCCGCCGGCTGCCCGCTTCGCATATAATGCCAATTTCCGCGCCAAAGTGGCCCAGCAAAATGTTGCTGCCCACGTTTTCGCTGTGCATAAGCGCATTCGCGGCGGCGGCGTAGACGAAGGGGTAGGCGCTGTCAGCCATAAACTGCGCTGGGGCCGGCGCTAACTCGCCCGTTCGCCCGGCAGCGTCATACGCCTGGCGTACTTTGTCCTGCGCCGCCAGCAGCAGCGTGCCGTCGTTAACGGTCACAAACGGCGGCGCAGTGCTGGCGCTGGATTTGCCTGCCAGGTTTTCCAGAGTTCCCAAAGCCGCCAGACTGGCCGGGCTGCTGCGTTGGTGCAAGCCGCCGCGCCCCAGACCCACATGAATTTGCCGCCCGCTTTCCACCGCCCGCCCCACCTGATCGAGCAGCGCGCGATAGCCGCGCAGCGGGCGCAGTTCCAGCGGGCGCAGTTCTACTAGACGCCGCCGCTGCTGCCGCGTCAGCAGCAGCATCAGCAGCCCCATAACCAGGGCGATAAGAAGCACAGAAAGAGCCGTTATGCTTTCCATTCGGTTGCCTGCGTTTCTAGCTCGGCCATAAGCTGGCTGAGCGCCTCAGGGGTTTCCAATAGTTGGGCGAACTGGCTGATGGCTCGCCGGGGGTAAAACAAAGACAGGACGGGCTGCGCCAGCCAGACGCACTGTGCCGCCAGCAGCGCCAGGGGGCGCCCCGTTTCCAGTAAGATTAGAGCGGGTTGTTGCAGTTTGTGCCGGCATACCGCCCGCGCCACGCTCTGCACAAGTAATAACTGGTTGTCAGAACTCTGAATCATCTTCTGCTTGCCTGACGCCCCCATGCCGTTTACCAAAACAACATGACATAATCTGGGCGAAAGTATAACACGTTTACCCATGCGTGTAAAGCAAAGGTACAAGAGGGCGACTGGCAGGGCAACAGGACTTATGTAGGGGCAAAAAGTAGGGGTGAAAAACCTTTCCCCCAAATCTCCTGTCATTCCGAGCGGAGCGAGGAATCCCTACGGCGCTGGCGACAGGCGTTTTATATTTTCGCTTTGCGCACGAGTGACTACTTCGCCTGTAGCCGCTACACTGGCTATAATAGAACAATACTATACCGGTGCAAGGCGCTGCCTACAGGAGTTCCAACAGGCCAAAACCGTTCAGCCAGCGCCTTGCACCACCCATGAGCGATTGGCCTGAAGGGCCCGGCCGCCCACGTCCACTGCCCCCGATCGCGTTCTCGTCGCTCCCAGAGAGAATCCATGCACGTACACGTTATTCTTAACCCGCGCGCCGATCGCGGGCGCGCCCACCAACTGAAAGACAAACTGCTGGCGTGGGGGCAGGGGGTAGGTCGCCTGACCCTGGAAACCACCGCCCGCCCCGGCCACGCCGCCGAACTGGCGCAGCAAGCGGCGGCGGCAGGCTGCGACGTAGTCGCTGCCGCCGGCGGCGACGGCACCATCCACGAGGTCATCAATGGCCTGGTCGGCGGCGGTTACCTGGAAACCGCGCTGGGCGTCATCCCCATTGGTTCAGGCAATGACTTTGCGTATGCGTTTGGTTTACCCCTGGCTGACCCCCAGGCCGCGCTGCAGCGCATTTTCAGCGGCGCGCCGCAGCCCATTGACCTGGCGCTGCTCACAGACGATCGCGGGCGACGGCTGGTAGTGGACAACGCCGTCGGCATCGGTTTTGACGCCGCCGTCGCCGTTGAGGCCAGCGCCATCACCCGCTTCTACGGCTTTGTGGCGTATCTGGTAGCGACGCTGCGCGTGCTGGCCATGCACTACGACCGCCCCCAACTAACCATTCGTTACGACGATCAGACCTTGCAACAGCGAGCTATTATGATGACCATTGGCTTGGGCCCGCGCACTGGCGGCGGTTTCCTCATCACGCCCGACGCGCGGCACAATGATGGGCTGCTGGACAGTTGCCTGGTAGACCCCGTCAGCCGGCTGACCATCTTGCGCCTGCTGCCGCGGGTGATGAAGGGAACGCACGTAACCTCGCCGCACATCAAAATGCTGCGCCACCGTCAGGTGACCATACAGTCCGATGCGCCGCTGGCAATCCACACAGACGGCGAAATCTTCGCCCGTCTCCAGGATAATGTGCGTCAGATTACGGTCAGTTGTATGCCGGCAGCCCTCCGCCTGGTCAGTTAATATCCAAACGCGCCCACCACATCCCGCGTAGGGGCGTATGGCAATGGATGAAAATCTGTAGCGCAAACGGTTAATTTGCGCGGACAAGCTGACAGCTTGTCCTACATTTTCTCCGCGTCTCCGCGTGAGATTATCTATTTTTGAAGGAGCTTAGAAGAACGATGCGCCCCCTCACTCAGGCATTGGCTGACCATGAACTGATTGTACTGCGCGTCATTGGCGAATGGTGGGAACTAGACCTGTCCGGCGCGGACAAGGCTGCCTGCATCCCCACGCTGACCCAGGCGCTGGCTCAACTGGACATGACCGAAGAAGTCAGCTACCTGCCGCCAGAAGAAGCCGAAGCGTTTCTGGCGCTGGCGCAGCAAGGGGGACGCCTCCCTGTAGCCGTCTTCAGCCGTAAATTTGGCGACGTGCGGCAGATGGGACCAGGGCGTCTGGAACAAGAAGAACCCTGGTTTGACCCCGCCAGCCCGGCCGAAGCGCTCTGGTATCGCGGCTTCCTCTATCGCGGCTTTGACAAGACCGCCGACGGCATGGTGGAATATTATTACATCCCCGACGAACTGGCGCGCCCCTTTGCGCCTGCCGCCCCGCCCAAAAGCCCTGCCGCTTCGCCCCCTCCACCCAAAGTGGCTAAAGCGACTGATGGCCCCATTGCCTCGTCCGCGCCGCCTGTCCCGCCCAAGTCAGTGGGCACCCCCACGCCAGCGAGTGCGCCCAAGGTATTGGGCGCACCCAAACTGTCGGGCGCACTCTCACCTTCAGCCTCGCTCCTTCCCCCTGGCGTGACCGCCATCCGCGACGCCGAGATGGCTTATCACGCTGCCCCACTCTACGCTGTTGATGACCTGACCACTATCCTGGCTGCCGCCCAAACCATCCCCCTGCATGAAAACAACCTGGATCGGCTGAATCACCTCCTGCTGGACGCCGATCCAGAGCGACGCAGTCTGTTGTTAACGTTAGCCTGGGATATGGGCATGCTGCGAGAGACGGACAACGGCTTTAAACCCGCGCGGGCTGGCGTCACCTGGCTGCAAAAAGAACGTGAGGGCCAACTGCGCGACCTGGCGGAAGCCTGGAGCAGCAGCAGTTGGAATGAACTGAAGCACACGCCAGGGCTGGCTTGTGAGGGCAGCGGTTGGGAAAACGACCCCATCCTGGCGCGCACGGCGCTGTTGGACGCGCTGCCGCACAGCAGCGACTGGTTCAGATTGGACGACGTGGTGGCATCCATCAAGACGCACACACCCGACTTCCAGCGTCTGGATGGCAACTACGATACCTGGTACATTCGCGACCTGGCTACCAATGAATACCTCACCGGCTTTGATAGCTGGGATCGGGTAGAAGGGCGGCTGCTGGCTTTCTTGCTAACAGGGCCGCTGCACTGGCTGGGGCTGTGCGACGTGTCCCCGCAAACAGGGCTGTTCCGCCTGACAGAACGCATGGCAGCCTGGCTAAAACAGGCGCCCCTGAGCCAACTCCCCCCTGAGCGCCCTACGCCGTTGATGGTCATGCCCGAAGGTACGCTGCTGGTTCCGCAGGCGGCAAACCGGTATGAACGATTCCAGGTAGCGCGCGTGGCAGAGGCGCAGCCCGTCAGCGGGCCCGATCAACCATACACGTACCGCCTGACGCCAGCCTCGCTGCAAGAGGCGCAAAATCAAGGCATTGCCCCTGCTCGCGTGATAGAGTTTCTGGTCAAAGCCAGCGGGCGCGACCTGCCGCCTGGTCTAAAGCGGGCCATTGAACGGTGGCGCGACAATGGCACAGAGGCGCGCCTGGAACAGGTGATCGTATTGCGCGTCAGCCAGCCAGAGATATTAGACAAACTGCGCGCCAACCCTAAAACACAGCCGTATCTGGGCGAGAGCCTGGGCGACCTGGCTGTCGTCGTCACCGACTGGCAAAAACTGCTGCAAATGACTACCCAACTGGGTCTGCTGCTAGACCAGGCCCTTTGACCCTCGCCGCAAGGAATTTCGCCATGAACGAGCAAACCTCTCCTTTGACCTTTGTGCGTCTGGGCGCGCTGCAAGCAGCGGTTGACCAGGCGCTATCGCAAATTACCGATCATCATATCGTGCGCCGCATCTGGGCCCATGACCACACCGTCTGGCATTATGAGCCGGCGGAAATCAGCAACCGCCTGGGCTGGCTGGATAGCGCCAGCCACATGGCTGCCCATTTGCGCGCCATTGAAACGTTTGTGGCGGGCGTGCAGGCGGATGGCTACACCGACGCGGTGCTGCTGGGCATGGGCGGCTCCAGCCTGGCGCCGGAGGTGTTTCGCCTCACTTTTGGCGTGGCCCCCGGACACCTCGACTTGACTGTTTTAGACAGCACCGACGCCGACGCCGTGCGCGCCCTGCGCGACCGCCTGGACCCAGCCCGCACTTTATTTATTGTCTCCACCAAATCAGGCACCACAGTGGAAACGCTTTCCTTCTTTAAGTATTTTTACAACTGGACGGCGGATAACCTGGGCGCAGCGTCCGACCCGCAGGCGGTGGGCGCACACTTTGTGGCTATCACCGATCCCGGCAGCAAGTTGGCGGCGCTGGCTCAGCAGTTTGCCTTCCGTGCCATATTTGAGAACGACCCCAACATTGGCGGACGTTATTCGGCGTTGTCCTATTTTGGCTTGCTGCCGGCAGCCCTCGTAGGCGTCTCCCTCCCTCTGCTCTTGCAGCGCGCCCGCGACATGATGGCTAACCATATGCGCGCCGGGCGCGACAACCTGGGCGCGTGGCTGGGCGCCGTTATCGCCCAGGCTGCGCGCCTGGGGCGGGACAAAATGACGCTGGTAACCTCGGCGGCTGTCGCCAGCTTTGGTGATTGGGTGGAGCAGCTTGTGGCTGAAAGCACGGGCAAAGACGGTCAGGGAATTTTGCCTGTGGTAGGGGAAACGGTGGGCGGCCCCTCCGTGTACGGGAATGACCGCCTCTTTATTCATTTGCAGCTTGCCGGCGACAGCAGCCACGTAGCCGCCCTGGACGCCCTGGCTGCCGCCGGGCATCCCGTGGTGCGCTTCACGCTGGCGGATAAATATGATCTGGGTGGGCAATATTTCATGTGGCAAATGGCTACCGCCGTCGCCGGGCATTTGCTGGGGGTGCAGCCATTTGACCAGCCCAACGTGGAATCTGCGAAGAAGCTGGCGCAGAAAATGGTGACTGCTTTCCAGAACACAGGCCATTTGCCCGAATCTGAGCCGGCGCCGTTAACGGCGGCGGCGCTGGAGGCATTTCTGGCGCAGGCGAAGGCGGGGGATTACATTGCCTTGCAAGCGTATGTGCCGCCCACGCCAGAGGCCACAGCCGCGCTGCAAACATTGCGGCGGGCGCTGCGCCAGCGCACGCGCCTGGCCACCACGCTGGGGTATGGGCCTCGTTTTTTGCATTCGACGGGGCAGTTGCACAAGGGAGATGCCGGCAATGGCCTCTTCATTCAATTTACGTCCGATCCGGTGGCAGACGCGCCAATTCCAGATAATGCCGGCAGCCCCGCTTCCAGCATAACCTTTGGCGTCCTCAAAATGGCGCAGGCGCTCGGCGACTACGAAGCCCTCCTCTCCGCCGCCCCCCCCCGCCGCGCCATCCGCTTCCACCTGGGCCAGGACGTGGTCGCCAACCTGCAACAGTTCACCCCTACCCCGTAATTTGATGCCCGGCAGGAAATTCTCAACATGACCCCAATTGGCGTTGAGTGTAGGTTTATAGACAGCGGCAGGGTTCAGGTGCAGCGCATCCGGCTGGGGGAGTCGTGGCTGCAGGTGGGACAGGGGCGGCAGTGGGTGGATGAGGCGGGGCGGCACGTGTTGATCATGCTGCCCGATCAGCAGGTGCGCGAACTCCTGCTGCGGGCGCAAACGTTGGACTGGGTGCTGCTGCCATCCCCCAACGCACCGCGACAAATGGCCGTGTAAAGCCAGCAGAAACGCCATTCACAAGCACATCGCGTCTCTACTGGCTATAAAATCTGCTCCTATTCCCCATTTTCTGTTGTCTGTTTTCCGTTATCTGTTGCCTGTTTTCCGTTATCTGTTTTCCGTTATCTGTTTTCTGTTGCCCGTTAACTGTCGCAGTTGGCGGTACTTGCTCCACTCGTAATAGGCCAGATAGGCGCTAAGGCGCAGCCCATGTAGGCCGTCGCGGTAACCGCGCAGGGTCACGAAGCGCCACCAGAAGTGGCGTAGCGGCTGGGTAAAGGGGGTGTAGAAGTGGGGGACGACGCCTTGTTGGGCGAGAATGCCGGCATCCACCGCCGTATACTGCCGCTGCTTGGCATGAAAATGGGCCGGATCGCGGTAGTTATAATGCACCAGCGGCTGCTGCAAATACCCGATTTCCCCCGCCACTGCCGCCACCTCATGCACAGGTCGCTCATAATGCACGCAACCATGACGGAACAACCGTAGCTGATAATCAGGAAACCAGCCCGCCCCTAACGTCAATTTGCCAAAAATATAATTGTGGCGCGGCACATACCACCCGTTCTCGGCGCATCCGGCAATGACCCCGCGAACTTCTGCCGCCAGGGCTGGCGTCCCCCGTTCATCGGCATCCACAAAGAACACCCAATCCGTTTGCAGCGCCGCCAACGCCGCGTTACGCTGCTGCGCATAATTTTGAAAAACGTTTTGCTGCACTTCAGCCCCCGCCGCCCGCGCCAACTCACCTGTCCCATCTTGACTATACGAATCAAAAACCAGCGCCCGATCTACCCAGCGCAAACTGTCAAGACACGCCTGGATATGCTCCGCTTCATTCAGGGTAAGAATAATGGCGCTTAGCTCCATGCCGTCCCCCTACACCAGTTATGTTTGAGGTGGCTGGCGGCGGTAGTCGCCCCAGAGTGCCGCCGCGGCGTTATATGCCTGGCGCAGGCGCGCATCCCGCGCCCGCTTCGCCTGGCGCGTCAAGCCGCGCTGGGCAATGTGGCTGGCTAACCAGAGCACAGGCAGCTTGTGATGCTTCTGGTACAACTGCGCCCGGCTGCGCCACAGATTGAGTACAGAGCTTGCCGGCACTTGCCTGGTACTCTCCCCGCCAAAATGAACAATCTCCGCCTGGGGCACAGCGCAAATGGTCCAGCCCGCTTCCCGAATGCGCCAGCACCAATCAATTTCCTCGCAATACATATAAAAGGACTCGTCAAAGCCCCCGGTAGATTCCGCCACGTCGCGGCGCACCATCATAGCCGCCCCCAGCACGCAATCAACGGCAAACGGAGAACGACGCGCCTGAAAATAGCGCCGCGGATACCGCCCATTCAAGCGGCTTTCATACAATCGCCAGGGCACGGGCCACAAATCAAACGCCAGTTGAGTCAGGCGCGGGAAAGCAAAAGCGCTGTGCTGGAAACGACCATCCCCATAAACCAGCCGCGCCCCCACCAGACCCGTTTCTGGGCGCGCGTCCAGGCAGGCAGCTAGATGCTGCAAGGCATAAGGACGCACCAGCGTATCTGGGTTGAGCAGCAGGAAGTAGCGAATGCCCTCCGCCTGCGCCAGCGCCGCCCGCATCCCCTGGTTGTTGGCTGCGCCAAAGCCCACGTTTTCCTGGTTTTGAATCAAATACGTCTGTGGAAACAGGTCGGTCAGCAGCGCCTGGGTGCCGTCCGTAGAACCGTTGTCTACCACCCATACATCCCCCGCCAGACCGCTGCGCCCCAAATCTGCATACAGCGACGCCAGGCAGTCCGCCAGATAATCCCGTACATTCCAACTGACGATAATAACGGCCACGTCTAACATAACAGGCTGGCTCTACCACTCCACGTCAGCCGCAAATATAGCGGTGGCGTCTAACTCCAACATCTGGATCAACTCGCGCACAGGCGCATAAGCAGCGTCATTGGCTGGAGCTATGCCAGACCAATTGTAAAAGTCAGGCGCGCAAATAGACTGAATGCAGGCATCGGAATTGCCAAAATCAGCCACAACCTGCGCCAGGGGGACAGCCAATCCGTAAGGGAAGGCGCTGCCCAATACCAGCGCGCCATTGGGGATAGGTTCGGTCAATGTCAAGATGCGGGTGACGTCGAAGATTTCGGGGCGGATGTCAAACAGGGCTGCGCGGGCGTCGCGGACGCGGTAGCCGCCGCTGCGTGGTCCGCCAAATATCACTTCGATGTAGCCAATAGGATGGCGCGTGGGGGGGATGCCTAGCTGCCGCCACAATTCGGGGCTGTCCTGACCATACGTCCAGAGGCGCTCCTCATAGGGCAGGATGGGTGGGTTAAAGGAGGCGGTGACAAAATCCACTTCACCCTCTAACAAACCCAGCAGGGCATTGGTTTCGCCCGCGTAAGAGACAATTTCGGCAGGCGTAACGCCCTGACGTTGCAATTGCGCCAGAGCCAACTCGTAGGTAGCTACGGCTTGCTCGCCGGGGATGCCCCAACGCTTGCCGTCCAGGTCTGCCAGCGAAGCGATGGCGGCATCGGCAGGAATGACGTACATGCCGGCATGCCACGCCGCTTCAAACCGCTCCCCCACCAACACCGGCTGCGCCCCACACTGCTGCTGCGCCCATACGGTGGATAATGCCGGCAAAAACGCCGCTGCTCTATCCCCCTCCACGCACAACAAAGCCACCGTCGCCTCCAGACTTTCAGGAATCCGCACCTCGTACTGCTGGCCCGTAGCCGCGCCCAACGTCGTCACCAACGCCTGGCTGCGTCCATTGATAATCCCCTCCGCGTACGTCGGCGGAAACAGCAGCAGCAGCGGGCGCCCGGCGCTGCCCGGCGCGACAGGCGTCACTTGCAACACCTCCGTCTCCGTCACCGTCTCCGTCACCACGCGGGTCACCGACACCTGTTCGGTGACAATGCGCGGCGGAGCCAGCGTCGCCGTAGGTCCTACGGCAACCACTTCCCGCGTTACCTCCACCAGTTCAACTTGCGGCGAACAGGCCACGGCCCATACCCCCACCCAGGCTAATAGCAGGCTGATAATGAAGCTCTTTTGACGTTCCATGCTGCGATTATATCAGTCAGGCGCAAAGACGCGGTTTCCCCCAACCATCTACTCTAAAACGCCTAAGGTATGGGGGCATCTCATAGCCAACTCCCCCGTTAACCATTCACCCCTTCACGAATTCACCCGTTAATTATTGTCCGCCACCCGAATCAGGGCTGCTCCTCGCCGCTTTCCGGCTTGCGCGGTATCTCGCGCGGCGCGCAAGGCTCCCGATGGTCTGGATCGGGCAAATCAATCAAGATAGACTGCACATCCACGCGGTTATTAAACTCGGAGATTTCCACATCCTCGTGAATCAGACCTGCCCACACGGGCTGCGGATTACGCTGTCCCAGCGGTCCGGTAATGCGTATCCCGCCGCTCACCACCGCCCGCTGTCCAGGCATCAGGTACGGATAGCCGTCTATCATTTCCAAAGCGTCGGCGTCGCCCACCGCCCAACGATACGGATAGTCAGACAACTGATTTTCGTATCCTATCGCCACCCGCCACGCCCCCGACTCCGTAAACCAGCCCAACGTGTTGTAGTTCCAGTCAGAATCGTAAACCGTGCCCGGCGCCGGGCCCGTGGTGCGAATGGGCGTCGTGCCATAATTCTCAATCGTCAACGTGAAATAGAGGGTGTCGCATACAGCCACAGCAGTGGCGTTAAACTGCACCTGCTGCCCGGTAACCGGCGCCACAATATCGGCGCGGGGCACGCCGCCATAGCGAATCGTCAGCGGCAGTTCTACGCGCATTTGCTGGCCCTCCGCATCCTGTGCCAACCCCACAATCAGATAATCGCCATCAGACGGCGGCGTTTCGCCGTTGTCTACGCCCCCCTCATAATCGTAAACGTGCCGGCCGGGCGCGCCTGACTCCACATCGCGCTCTAACTCGCCAATGGGAATCTGCCCGCCATCGGGCAATTGCAAAAACACGCGCACGTCTGCCTGTTTTTGCAGCACAAACTGAATCTGAACGCGGTCGTCAATGCCGTCCCGATTCGGCGTGAAGATGGCGCGATCCAGTTCAAAGGCGCGCATCTCTGGCAGCGTCGTGTCCGCTTCGGCTATCTCCAACACGCCCGTGCCAGACTCAGTCCGTCCCTGCGTGTCCGTAGCCGTAATCTGCCAGGTATAAAACCCATCTGGCAGCAGACGGGCTAAAATCTCACCCTGAAACAACTCGCCTGGCTGCTGAAAGCCAGCCACCACGCCGCTGAAATAAACGCTGTATTCGCCAGCGCCGCGCAGCCGCTCATTGCGAAAAACGTACTGCTGGCCCGCTTCGTCCATCAGGTGGATAGAAACAACGGCATTGCGCGACAGTTCGTACTGGATGAGGACAGCATCGGTGTCGCCATCAGCGTTGGGCGTGATGCGCGGGGCGCTGAAACTGACGCGGCGCAGCAGACTGTCGTCGCCGCGCACCAGCCGCCAGCCCACAGCCACCGCCAAAACAACAACCAATAAAGCCACACCAGCGGCTAAAAGAGGGGTGTATCTGGATTGCGTCATGGGGCAAGTTTACCAAAGGGGACGGCGACAGGCGAGACGTTTTCCCCACGCCAGGGCAACGACCAGGTCATGCGCCGCCCGCGTTCAAAAAGCAGCCAGTTCACGCTGCCAAAACCAGCGCGCCACCCACCAGCCCCAGACAGGCAGCAGCAGCAGCGCCAGCCCCATGACGCCTGTCTCCCCCCACGTGTTGCGCCAGGGCAGCGGCAGCACCGTTTCAATCAAAGCCAGCAGCAGCAAAGCCACGCCCATGATCTGGCTAAAACGCCCTAATCGCCTGTTGTTTCTGCCCGGCCCTTCCCCCAGGCTGCCGCCCAACCAGAGACCCGCCGCCCAGATGACCCAAACGCCCAACAGCCAGAAGCTAACGGTCTTCAAGCCGGCATCCCGCCACGGTTCCACAAATTCCCAGATGAGGTGGGCTGCCTGGTTGCTGCCGGCAGCGTAACGCGCCAGCACAGGCGTCCCCAAATGGTCAATCAGGCTGGCTAACAAACCGAAGGCTGCGCCAATGATGCCGGCAGCCACCATCATCGGTTGGCGCGAATCGCCGCGGCGCAATGCGCCCAGCGCAGGCACCAGCAAGATCAACCCGGCCAGCCCGCTGGTAGCGCCTATGTGAAAAATGCGCCAGGTGATAGCGTTTTCGTGGACAAACTGCAAGAAACGCTGGCTATCCTCATAAAAAGCCGGATCAACCCCGAACGACTGCGGCAGCCAGAAAAACAGATTCACCGCCACCGCTATGGTCCAACCGCCGCCAAACAAGGCGGCGCTCAACGTACCCAACCGGTTGTGCGTCATAGTTACTCCCGCCGTTAAGGGGCGCTGCCGGCTTCCCGCAAATAGTGATCGAAAAAGCCAACAAAGCGCTCGACAAACTCATCGCTGTCTTGTTCCAATATGTCAATGTGCCCCACGTCTGGCAGGATGTACAGTTCTTTTGGGTCGCCGGCGGCGGCGTACAGGCGGCGGCTGTTCTCCGGCGAAATGAAGCGATCGGCTTCACCGTGAATAAAGAGGATGGGGCGCGGGGCGATTTGGGCCACCTCCTCCACAGGGCGCACGCGGATGTCTATGCCCGCCTCTCTCTGACCAAAGAAAATAATGAGGGGGGCGAAGGGAAATGCCGGCAGCCGCGCAATAAACCGCACCCCTTCCACCACATTATCCTGCAAACTGGTATAGCTGCTTTCCACCACCACCGCCTTTATCTCTGGCATTTGGGCAGCCGATCTGATCGCGGTTGCTCCCCCCATAGAATGCCCCACCAACCCAATCCGCTCCCCGTTCACTTCGGGTTGGGCCAGCAAATAGGCCAGCGCCGCCGCCACGTCGCGCACCTCTAGCAAGCCAAAGGTAGTAATATCCCCTTCGCTGTCGCCATGGTTGCGAAAATCAAACAGCAGCGCGCCATAGCCGCGCTCTGTCAGCAGCGCCGCCTGCGCCAGCAAATTGCCCCGATTGCCGCTAAATCCATGCCCAAAGATGATGGTCGCCCCGTCAGCGGTTGGCTGCGGCGGAATGTACCAGCCTGCCAGACGCAGCCCATCCTCTGTTTCCAGGGTGATATTCTGCCAGTTCTCTATAGCAAAATCATCGGGCGTGCGTTGGGGATAGGAACGAGGGGGATGCACCAGGTCGTAAGCCCGGCTGTGCGACACCAGGAGTACAGTCACGATAACTCCCAGCAGCAAAACAACCGTAATCAGTATCAGGTATCGTTTCTTCATCGTGTTCGGTCGCTTGAATCAGGTTCTCGGTTACGGCGTCACCCGCGTTACCAAAGCTACGCGGCGGCAGCGCCGGGCGTCAAGACATACGTCCAGTTCGCCTTGATAATTCCCCGCTGCCTGCGCCTGGGCGGATAGGGTGATCACCACGCTCTGCCCAGGTGGCAACAGCAGTTGGTAGTTGTACACCTGCCAGTTGCGAGACGCGGATTCGTCGCGAAAAGGCGGGTCGCTGCCCACAATCGTCACGCCCTCCAGGTAAGGCTTGCTGATTTCAATCTGCTGCAACGTCTGCGCGGCGCTCCCTTGATTAACCACCATAAGTTGCAGCGGGAACGATTCCGCGGGCGCAACCTGCTGGGACGCGGAAACGGTCAATTGAAGGTCGCGCGGGGCAAACAAGATAAAGTTAGACAGACGACTTACAGCCCAGAAACCGGTTATGCCTAAGACTAACACGGCAGCCAGGCCCATCAGACCCGTTTTCAGGTATCTGGAAAGCATACATTCCCCTATTACGCTGGCGAGGGCGACGTGGGACCCAATTGGGCAGCCAGGGCTGTCGCCGTAGTGACAGGAAGCTGGCAGGTAAAATGCCGGCACACAAAAGCCGTCGCCTGCCCCTCTACCTGGGATCGCCCTTGCAGCAGCGGTATTTGCGTCTCGCTGGCAGGCGGCGCTGCCGCCGTCACCTGGAAAGGACGGTAAGGCCGCAGCGCCTCGTCCAGCAGCGCCTGCGTCCCGTCCGCCGCCAGGTCGCCAATGACGGCAACTTCCTGCGGTTCAGCCGCCATGAAAGCGGCGGCGCTCAACCAATGCGCAAATCCTGTCGGGTACTGCGACATGGCGGCTTGCAGCGCCACAATGCTCCTTTCCGCTGCCTTGAAGTAGCGAGCTTCGCCCGTATACAATCCCAACTGCAACAGCGTTTGCGCTGCCATGGCATTGCCGCTGGGCACAGCATTGTCCTGCAAATCCTTGGGGC
>CAYQYJ010000029.1:0-15310 GCA_964421605.1 uncultured Ardenticatenaceae bacterium
GGCGCGGGCGTCAGCCTGGGGCAAAGAAATCGCGGCCCTGGTGGCGCGAGAGACGCCTGTTGCCTCTCTGGCGTTTTAAGCGCAGCCAAAAGAGACGTGGTGGTGCAGGGCGCGCTGTGAGCATAAGGCAGAGCGCGGATTGAGCAGGCATGGAAACGTGGCTGGACGCCCTCAATACCAGTCCATTGCCTGTTTTGTTGAATGCGCAGGATAAGGCGCTCGATTATTTCGTCCGCCGCGATCTGTTGCGAGAAACCGCTGCGCCGCCTGAAACGCTCTGGCATCTCCCTGAAGCGGACCGCCTGATTAAGAAGCAGCAGGCTAATGGTTCCTGGAAGTATGCCGGCAAAACCGACACCCCCCGCCAAAATTATTCCCTACTGGAGACCTATCGCCGTCTGCGCCTGTTGGTAGAGCAATACGCATTGACCCGCGCCCATCCAGCGCTGCCCAAAGCTGCTGCTTACGTTTTTAGCTGCCAGACGGACGAAGGGGACATACGCGGCATCCTGGGCAATCAAACCATGCCCTACTACCACGGCGCGATTCTAGAACTGTTGATCAAAGCTGGCTTTGTAGACGCTCCCCAGATTTTGTCCAGTTCTGGTAACATCAGCTGCTATGGCAGACCAGAAATCACCGAATCTTCGTCCAGCAGCGGCCAGGTGATCTCGCTGGGAGACAAGTGAAATCTATTGACAAACGTAAAACGTAAATGGAACAGAACAGAGTGAAGAAATGACCTTACAACTAACCAGTGCACAAGTCTGGCAGGCGATTGAAAAAGAGATGTTTGCCATTATCGGCATGGTGACAGCCAGGAATCAGGCGCGCACGGTCGGCGTCGTTTACATTGTCCGCGACCATCGTTTATATATCGCTTCTGGTAAAGACACCTGGAAGGTGAAGCATATCGGGCAAAACCCGCATGTGTCACTGACCATTCCTGTGCAAAAGCGTATTCCTTTCCTACCCTGGCTCAAAATTCCGGCAGCGACCATTACCTTTGCGGGCGTTGCGCACATTCTACAGCCAGAAGAAACGCCATCGGAGATTGTCCAGGCCATATTCCGCGATGCGGCCAGCAACCCGCAGCTCATGGCTGAATCCTGCCTGGTAGAGGTGACGCCCGTAAGTGATTTTGTAACCTACGGCATTGGCGTGCCCATGCTGAAAATGCGCCATCCAGAGCAGGCTCGTGGCCGCGCCGCGGTGGGAATTCCAAAAGAAGGAGAACGGGAAATGGCATGAAGAAACGGATTTACCTGTTGGGGGCTTTTTTTCTGCTTGTGCCTGGCTGGTTGGTTGGCTGCCAGACGCGGCCGTTTGCCGCTGAGGCGCCAGCCGCCACGACCATACCCCCGACGGTTGCTACCAGCCAACTGACAGCGACGCCCGCGTATACACCTGCTTTTGAACAGGCTGATTGTCAATTTCCCTACCCGCCAGATGCAGAGGTCCAATGCGGCTACCTGATCGTGCCTGAAGATCGGGCAAACCCGCAGCGAACGATCCGGCTGCACGTTGCCGTTGTAGCCAGCCACGCGGCTGCCCCCGCCCCTGATCCGCTCGTTTTTCTCAACGGCGGCCCAGGCGTGTACACCCTGGATGCCGCCGCCAGGCTGATTGCCATTCACGACGCTGTCTTACGGGAACGAGACCTGATCTTGTTTGACCAGCGCGGCGTTGGCTATTCTGAACCTTCTCTGGACTGTCCCGAATTAGAAGAAGCCAGGTTGGCCAACGTCGAAAAACCCCTGGACGATGCCGCCTGGCAAACCATCAATCTGGCGGCCACTGCCGCCTGCCGGCAGCGGCTGGCAGACCAGGGTATTAACCTGTCCGCCTACAACAGCGCTGCCAGCGCCGCTTACCTGCCTAACGCTTTCCTCTTTGAGTTTATCGGCGTGTCGCATGGCGTCATTGGCTCGCATGACTGCGGCGCGGAACTGGCGGCTGCTTTTCTGACAGACCCCACTACACCGCCTGACGCCAGTTGCCTGCCGGCAACTTACCTGGGATTTCTCACACAATAATGGCGATGCGGGCTACTAACGGTAACGCGCCTGACTGTCCCTCTGGTCAGAGATGCTGCTCCCGGAGAAGAAACAATGGATGAAATAGCCATACACGTTGACAATTTACACAAGGATTTTGGCGAGGTGTACGCCGTTAAAGGCGTCTCCTTTGACGTCCGGCGCGGCGAACTGTTCAGTTTGCTGGGCCCCAACGGCGCCGGCAAGAGCACAACCATCTCCATGCTGGCCTGTTTGCTGCGCCCCACCGCCGGGGAGGCCACCGTGTTAGGCCACTCCATCATCCATAAACCACATGCCGTCAAAGCCTGCCTGGGCGTCGTGCCTCAGGAGATTGCTCTGTACGACGACTTGTCCGCCCGCGAAAACCTCGATTTCTGGGGCAAGATGTACGGGCTGCGCGGCGCTGAACTGGCGCGGCGGGTAGATGAAGTGCTGGAGTTGATTGGCCTGGCTGACCGCCAGAAAGGGCGGCTGGATAAATTCTCTGGCGGCATGAAGCGGCGCATCAACATTGGCGTGGCGCTGCTGCACAAGCCGGACGTGGTTATCATGGATGAGCCAACGGTGGGCATTGACCCGCAAAGCCGCCGCCATATCCTGGATGGCGTGAAAGAGTTAAAACAACAAGGGATGACCGTACTTTATACCACGCACTATATGGAGGAGGCGCAAGAACTATCTGACCATATTGCCATTATGGATAAGGGGGAGATCATTGGCTGCGGCACGCACGCCGAACTGGTGCACATTGTGGGTGGGCAGGATCGGATTGACCTGCATCTCAACGAGCCAAACCCGGCGTTGCTTGAGCGCTGGCGCGGCGTGGATGGCGTGTCGCAGGTCACGGCTGAAAACGACTTGATTACGCTTTTGGCTGCGGACAGCAATCTGGCGCTGCCCCATCTTTTTGAGCTGGCTGCCGCTGCCGGCACGCGCATCACTTCCGTAGACATTCAAGAGCCAGACCTGGAGACGGTGTTCCTGCACCTCACCGGCCGCGCATTGAGGGACTGAGATGAAACTGTTCGACGTGGCGTTTAAGGATATACGCCAATCCTTTCGCAGCCTGACGGGCATCATGTTCATGTTCGTCGTTCCCATCCTGGTCACGCTCCTTTTTTCTTTCTTGTTTGGCGGCGTGGGCGAGGGCGACAGCTTCACCCTGCCGCAAACGTCGCTGCTGTTAGTGAATCTGGACGAAGGGGAACTACCTGACAGCGCCAGTTTGGGTGGCAACATGACGGGCAGTCAAGATTTCGATTCTTCGCCAGTGTCCACCATGGGCGAACTGTTGGTACTAATCCTGCAAGGGGATGCTTTTGCCGAATTGTTAGACGTATCCACTGCCGCTAATGCTGCCGCCGCTCGTCTGGCGGTGGACAACCAGGAAGTGAACGTGGCCCTCATCATCCCCACTAACTTTACCGACGCCCTGATGCTGCCAGAGGAAACAGCCGTTATAGAACTGTATCACGACCCGGCGCTGACTCTGGGGCCGGCCATTGTGGAATCCGTGATCAACCAGTTTGCGGACAGTTTCTCCGCCACCAGGATTGGTGCCAGCGTCACTCTGGCGCAGTTAGCCGAAACAGGCGTTGTCGTTGATGAAGGGCTGGCGCAAACCGTAATCGCAGATTTGACTGCCGCTGTTTTGTCGCAGGCGCAGGCAGGCGAGCCGTCGGTCGCCGTGCAGCCGCCGCCCGGAACCGCCAGTGAAAACAACCTGCTCTCCCAGATTCTAGGGGGGATCATGGGCGGCATGATGATCTTTTTTGCCTTTTTCACAGGCGCAGGAACGCTGCAAAACATTTTGGTGGAAGAGGAAAAAGGTACGCTGCCTCGCCTCTTCACCACGCCCACGCCCATTCCCGTTATTCTGGGGGGCAAAGCGTTGGGCACGCTGATCACCCTGGCAGTGCAAGTCACGGTGTTGATGTTCTTTGGCTGGTTGGTGTTCGGCATTCAGTGGGGTGGTTGGCTGTCCGTCGTTTTGATGGCTGCCGGCATTATTCTCACTTCGACAGCCACCGGTCTGCTGCTGGCCTCATTGGTGACCAGCACCCGCCAAAGCGGCGTCATTTATGGCGGCGTCCTGACCTTGACGGGCATGTTGGGCCTGATTACCATTTTTACTGGCGGGCAATCCTCCCCGACCATCAGAACCATCACGCTCCTGGTTCCGCAGGGATGGACCGTACAAGGGTTACAGACAGCCATGAACGGCGGCAGCGCCGCTGAACTGTTGCCCACCTGGGCCGGCTTGCTGGTGTGGATTGGTGTTTTTACGGCAGTGGCGCTATTTCGCTTGCGGCGCCGCTTTGCCTGACACCCGCCGCTGTAGGGTGCGTTGCCAACCCGCCCATCTTCGCAAACAGTCTCACGCAGAGACGCGGAGGGTGCGGGGAAAAACGGGACACTGATTAACGCGGAAATAGGACGCTGATGGGTGCGGATGAAGGCTACATAAGCATCAATCTGCGTCATCTGCGAAATCCTGATTATTTCCTTCGAAAAATAGATTCACGCGGAGACGCGGAGGACGCTGAGAAAAATTCGTGAGATTCGTGGCTAAAATTTTCATTCCTGGTGGCGCGCCGCGGCTCATGCTGTCTCCTTCAAGGACAAAACCATGCGCATATTGGATCTAGCCCTCAAAGATTTGCGCCAGATTTTACGGGATCGGCAGTCAGCTTTTTTCCTGCTGATTATGCCCGTTGTTTTCACGCTGCTGTTTGGCTTTGCCTTTGGTGGGTTTGACAGCGGCGGCGATGACGCTGACCCGCGCTTACCGGTTGGTTTTCTGAACCAGGATGCCGGCATCACTGCCCAACATCTCGTTGCTTTGCTGGAGCAATCTGACGTCCTGCGGTTGGAGACTGCCTCCGCAGACGCCACTGCCCTGGCGCGGCAGGTGGCTGATGGCGATCTGGCGGCGGCGGTGATTGTGCCGGCAGATTTTGGGGCGCAAATGGAGGTAAACACGCCCATTCCCGTGACCCTGATCATTGATCCGGCCAGCGCGATTGCTTTCACGATTCAAGGAGAAGTGGAAGCCGCCGTTAGCCGGCTCGCCAGCGCCCGGCAAACGGCGCAGATCAGCACAGCAACGGCTGTGGCGCAAGGGCAGCTTATTGGTGACGCAGCGCAGCGCAGCTATTTTGCTGACGCCCTGGCTCGCGCCGTAGCTGCCTGGCAATCCCCGCCCGTACAGGTACGCGCCAGCAGCACCGGCTCAGCCACGCAGACGGATGAAACAGCCGTCTACAGCGACAACGCCTTTGCCCATTCTTCCCCTGGCATGATGGCTCAATTTGCCCTGGCTGGCCTGATTACCGCCTCCCAGGTATTGGTGCTAGAACGCAAAAACGGCGCCATGCGCCGCTTGCTCACCACCAATATGTCCCGCGCCAGCATTCTCGTCGGGCACTATCTGGCGATGTTCATCATGATCATCGCCCAACTGCTCATCTTGATTCTATTCGGCCAACTTTTACTGCGACTGCCTTACTTTCAAGAGCCGGCAGCCACGCTGCTTTTGGTCATTGCCAGCGCCTTCTTTGCCGCCAGCATGGGCTTGCTCATTGGCGCCCTGGCTAAAAGTGAAGAGCAGGCTGTTGTCTTTTCCCTGGTGCCCATGTTCATTCTGGCGGGCTTAGGTGGCGCCTGGATGCCCCTGGAGTTCACGCCCCTGTCCGTGCAGCGCATCGCCTACCTGACCCCCATCGCCTGGATGATGGATGGTTTCAAGGACATTGTGGTGCGTGGGTTGGGATTGGAATCGGTGCTGACCGCCGTCGCCGTCTTGCTCCTCTACGCCGTCATTCTCTGGCTGCTAGCCGTCTGGCGCTTCCGCTTTGAGTAGTGCGTTACCAAATAGGACGCGGATGAGGCGCTGATTTGCCTGATTTTGGGATTTTATCCGCGGTTCATCTGCGGCCCATCCGCGTCATCTGTGAGTCATCAATAACAGGTCGAATACACATTATTCAAACCGCAGCGCGTCAATAGGGTGCAACGCCGCCGCCCGCGAGGCCGGGTAAATACCGAAGAACAGACCCACCACGACAGAAAAACCTACGGCCATCACAATGGAGGCTGCCGTGACGGATGTGTCCAGGTCAGGAACCAGCAAGTGGATGCCCGTCGAGCCTAAGAAGCCCAGGCCAATGCCACACAAGCCGCCTAAGATGGAAAGCACCACCGCTTCCGTGAGAAACTGGCCCAAAATATCCCCATAGCGCGCGCCGACTGCCTTGCGCAGCCCAATTTCACGGGTACGCTCGGTGACCGAGACGAGCATAATATTCATAATGCCAATGCCCCCCACCAGCAAGGAGATGCTGGCAATGGCCCCCAGGAATAGCGTTAACACCCCCGTTACCTGGCTAAAAGCGCTCAGGAAGTCCTGCTGCGTCAGGATTTGGAAATCATCTTCGCCGCGAAAGTCTAGCTCGTGCGATTGGCGCAGCAGGTCTGCCGTATCCACCACCACGTTATCCACTCCGGGGCTGTCTAGCGCCTGGATCAAGATCAAGTCTAACAGTGGCTCCCCGGTACGCTGGCTGCGGCGGTTCGCCAGCCGATCTTGTACGGTGGTTAGCGGCGCAATAGACAGGTCATCTTCGCTGCCAAACAGCCCGGCTCCCTTTGACCTGAGCAGCCCCACCACTTCAAACGTAATCCCGTTCACTTTGATGCTGGTGCCCAACGGGTCTACGGTGCTGGGATAGAGGCTGTCCACCACATCTGCGCCCAGCACAATCACTCGTGACCGCGAAATATAATCGTTTTCATCAATTGCGCGGCCTCGTTCGATTTCATAGCCACGCATGGGCAGCAGCGAGGGGGTGCTGGCGCGCAGTTGGTTGGCGTAGACGCTGCCGGCATATTGCAAATCCACATTCACGAAAAGCACAGGCGCTACCGCCACAGCGTCGGGAACCAGCGCCGGGTCGCTCAACAACTCCGCGTCGCGCGCCGTCAGCGTAGATTCCGGGCGATCCGGGTCTTCGCTGGGCAGCACAAACACCAGATTAGAGCCTAAGCCCACAAACTGGTCCGCCACAAAGCGCGTCACGCTGTCGCCAATAGACAGCAGCGTAATCACCGCCGCCACGCCAATCATAATGCCCAGCATCGTCAGCGCCGCCCGCAGCTTATTCGCCCCCAACGCCCGCATCGCAATGCGAATATTCTCCACAATCTTCATAAACCAACCTACCCTACTTCTACCTTCTTCCCCCTACCTTCTACCTTCTTCCTTTCCCCTCACTCATACCGCAGCGCTTCAATCGGGCTTAGCGAGGCCGCCCGCGTTGCCGGATAGATGCCGAAAAACAGCCCGACGGCGGCGGAAAAGACAATAGCCAGCAGGGCAGAATCCCAGGCTACCGAAGTTTGCAGGTTTTCCGAGAAGCGGGCAATGACGCGCGCGCCCAGAATGCCGAAAACGAGTCCGACAAAGCCGCCCACCAGGGAAAGCGTCATGGCTTCCACCAGGAATTGCAGCAAAATATCGTTCCGTTTTGCCCCCACCGCTTTGCGCAGACCGATCTCGCGCGTGCGTTCCCTGACGGAGACCAGCATAATATTCATGATACCGATGCCGCCAACGATCAGGGAAATGCCGGCAATCACCGCCAGAAAAATGGTCAAAATTGTGGCCACCTGCCCAAAAGCGCTGGCGATCTCTTCCTGGCTCAACACCGAAAAGTCATCCTGATCGCGGAACTCAATCTTATGCGTTTGCCGCAGCACGTTTTCGATCTCAAAAATAGCCACATCTTGCAGCGCGGGATCATACATCTCCGCCACGATGCGGTCTAGCCGCAGCTTCCCGTCTGAGCGGCGCGCCGGGAACAAACGCCGCTGCGCTGTAGACAGCGGCACCAACACCACGTCGTCCTGATCATTCAGCCCGGATCCCCCCTTCGCCCCTAGCAAGCCAATGACGCGAAAAGGCGTATTGTTGATTTTGATCGTTTCCCCAATAGGCGACTCCCCATCAGGAAACAGCGCGGCATAAGCAGACTGCCCCAAAACCGCCACCCGCGTCCCCGACTCCACGTCCGGGTCGCCAAAGAAGTTGCCATCCACCACCGTGAAATTCCGCACTTCGGGGAACCCGGATGTCGTGCCCGTCACTTGCGTGCGCGTGGTGTATCGCTCCCGCGTCACCGACGAAAAGCGCCCATACTCCGGCACCACCTGCCGCAAACTGGGCGCGCGCGCCGGATCCGAGAGCGCCAGGTAATCGTCCGTCGTCAAACCGCTGCCCACCGGCGCCAATTGCCCCGTCACTGGATTGCGATTCTGCCCTGGCACAAACTTCCCTGGAAAGACAAACAACAGGTTATTGCCCAACCCCTCGAACTCCGCCGACACAAAAAGCTGCACCCCCCGCCCCACCGATAAGAGCGTGATCACGGCGGCGACGCCAATGATAATGCCCAACATCGTCAGAAACGAACGCAGCTTATTGACAGTCAGCCCCACCAGGGCCAGACGAAAACTTTGTGCAATATTCATAGGTTTCGACACAGATTGGCGCAGTCTTGGAGACTGCGCCAATCGCACATAACTAATGGGACAGGACGGAATCAGAAGGACGGGCGGTTGTGCCGGCAACTAACGGGTTCTCTATCCCCTCGTCGCTCAAAACCTTCCCATCCGCCAGGGTGATTACTCGCCGCGTGTGCCGCGCGATCCACGGATCATGCGTCACAAAAATGATCGTAATCCCCTTTTCTTCATTAAGCTGCTGGAAAATCTGCATAATCTCTGTGCCCGACTTGCTGTCCAGGTTACCCGTCGGTTCATCGGCCAGGATAATGGCTGGCTCATTCACCAGGGCGCGGGCAATCGCCACTCGCTGCTGCTGCCCGCCAGAGAGTTCACTCGGTTTATGGTACAGCCGTTCGCCCAGCCCCACCATTTCCAACGCTCGCCGCGCCCGCTCCAGGCGCTGCCCTTTGGCGGCGTAGATCAGCGGCAGTTCCACCTGTTGGATCGCTGGCGTGCGCGGCAGCAGGTTGAAATTCTGAAAGACAAAGCCAATCTTCTTGTTGCGCGCTTCCGCCAGTTGGTTATCGCTCAACTTGCTTACGTCCGTCCCATCCAGCATATAGACGCCGCTGGTGGGCGTGTCCAAAGCGCCCAACATATTCATCATGGTAGACTTCCCCGAACCCGAAGGTCCCATGATGGACACAAACTCCCCTTCCAACACCTCGAATGAAACGCCGTTCAGGGCGTACACCTTGTGTTCGCCCATGTCGTAAACTTTTCTTAACTCTTTGACCGTAATAATGGGACGGCGCCCATTCGGTTTGACATCACTCATACACTTATCTCACGCCGCTCGCGTAGTGTGGGCATCCTGCCCGCCACCCCTTATCGTAGCGCGGGCATCTTGCCCGCTAAAGAATTGGATCTGAAAACCGCCGCCTGCTAACCGCCAAAAATAGTGAAAGATTCCCGCTCGTTCGTCACCACCACCACATCCCCTTCATCCAGACCGCTCAGGACTTCGCTGTACAATTCATTGCGCAAGCCCGTGACCACCTTGACTTCTTCAAAGCTGTTTTCGCCCCGCTGCACACTCACATACGCCTCTCCCGTCTCCCGATCCAGGCGAATGGCCCAGTTAGGCACCATCAACACATCGCTAACCTCTTCCACCACCACCGAGGCGTTGGCGCTCATGCCTGGGCGCAGATTCAGGTCGCCCGTGTCGGTAATGTTAATAGTCACCAGATACGTGATAACGCCGCCGGCTGTCTGTGGCGTGGGCGCGATGTCCGCGATACTGCCGGCAATCACCACATCAGAAATAGCGTCCAACGTAATTTCCACCGGCTGCCCCACCACAATCTGGTCAATGTCAATCTCATCCACGTTGACCGTGATGTGGAACGCCCCTTCATTCACAATAATAATGGCTGGCGAGCCAGGCACCGCCTGTTCCCCAGGGCTGATAAAAACAGTCGCCACTTTGCCATCAATCGGGGCCACAATCTGCGACTCCTCAAACCGCAGTTCCGCCAACGCCAGATTCGTCTCCCCGCTCCGCACCTGCGCTTCCAGAATAGCCAGATCATCTACCGAAACCGGCTCCAGCAGCTTTTGATAAGCGGCTTCCGCACGAGCTATATTAGCTTCCGCTACAGTCACCGCTGCCTGCGCCGATTGCACCGCTGCCTGCGCATTGGCAATAGCCGCGTCCGCCAACTGAATGTCCGCCGGGCGCGCCCCAGCCTGAATATCCTGCAAACGGGCCTGGGCGGCTAAATGGGCTTTGATAGCTGCCTCCAGGTTAGCGCGCGCCTCTTCTTCGGGCCAGCCCAATAACTCACCCTGAATCAGGCGGTCATAGCGATCCTGCCACAACTTTTCCTGCACATAAGCCGCCGAAATATCCGCTTCGGCCGCGGCAATTTCAGAATTGGTTGGCCCCGTCAGCAGTTGCGATTTTTGCGCCTGCGTCTGCTGCAAAGCCGCCTGGGCGGCTGCCAGATTCCCTTCAGCCACCGCCTTATTCGCCTCTGCCGCATCAATGTCCGCCTGGGCGGCTGCCAGCGTCGCTGTGCTGGGCGCCAGATTTTGCCGCTGCGCCAGCGTCAGCCGCAGCACTTCCAGCGCATCCCGCGCCTGCTGCACTGCCAGCGCCAGTTCCTCTGTGTTTAGCGTGGCCAGCACATCCCCGGCGGTCACTGTTTGCCCACGCGCCACGTTCACTTCATTGATTGTGCCCGCCAGCCCAAAGGTCAGAGAGACCTCCGCTTCCGGCTCAATCGAACCCGTCGCATTCACCGTGGCCGTAATCGTCCCTGCTCGAACCGTCTCTTGCCGCAAAATTTCAATAACGGGCGTCTGCTGCGCCTGTCGCTGCCGCAGCACAAAATAAGCGCCGGCCCCCAGGACCAGGATAATGATAAGGATGGTTACAATACGTCGCATTTATCTTCCTACAAGATTGCCCGCTTACGAACTCCGCAGAAACGCGGTCAAGATTTTAGCGAGCGCATGAAAAGGAGGGAGCCAGACCCCAAAACCAGGGTAATGTTCGTGCGCCTCCTACGCCAGGGTTTGCCGCCAGATGCCGGCAGCCAACGATTATAAAGCAATAGGTGAAAATTATCACATATTCTCCAGCAATTCCAGCATAACGTAGGGGCGGGGTGGCGCGGGTGCAAACGGGCGTCACTAAAAGCCTCTATCAACGCGCCATCTTGCCCCCATCGGGCCAAATAAATGCCCTTCAGTTCTGCAAAATTGGCAGGCGTGTGATACAATTGTGAAAACTAGAACGAACGAACAATCGGTTCTTCGTCAAAAAAAACACCCAACCCATGCCGCCGCATAAGATCATTTTCGCTGGCGGCCCGTGGCTGGCGCGCCATTTTCTGGCTGCCGGCCACGCAACACTGAGCACCTATAGATAGAGAGAAACCTGTTTTATGGAGATTGAGCAACCTGTCGCTGGGGAAATACCAGACATTGTGATTGGCCGTCTGCCCATTTACCTGCGGGCATTGACCCATCTGGCTGCCGAAGGCGAAAAGAACACCACCTCATCCCACGAATTAGGGCAGCGTTTAGGTATCAGTTCCGCCCAGATTCGCAAAGACCTGTCCCATTTTGGCGAATTTGGCAAACAAGGCACCGGCTACCACATCCACTACCTGATCGAACAACTACGCGCCATCCTGCGCCTCCAGCGCGAATGGCCCGTCGTCCTGGTAGGGGCTGGCTACCTGGGGCACGCCCTGGCCAGCTACCACGGCTTTGCCCATCGCGGCTTTCGCATAGCCTGGGTATTTGACAACGACCCCCAAAAAGTGGGCGAAATGGCCGGCGCCCTGCGCGTGCAGCACTTAGACGACCTCATCCCCACCATCCAGCGCGAAAACGCCCAAGTCGCCATCCTGGCCGTCCCCGCCCCCGCCGCGCAAGAGATGACGGATTTGTTGGTAAATGCCGGCATCCGCGCCATCCTCAACTACGCCCCCATCAACCTCACCGTCCCCCCCCACATCCACATCCAATACAGCGACCCCGTCATCCAACTCCAACGCATGACCTACTACCTGGAGCCTCCTCCCTATTAACAAAAGTAGGCCATGTTCGCTAAGCATGGATCCCTCTGGAATCAATTCTCTGTTTTACCAAAGTAAAAATCGCTGACCCCCCAAAAAGAAAAGACCCTTGTCTTTCGACAAGGGCCTTTCTCCCAACATGGCACGACGCTTTACCTGCCCCAGGTAATTTACATATTCGGAATACTCCGCTGCAAGATGGGGAGTTCGGCCAGGGCTTTGCCGGCGCCTAAGGCGGTGCAGGCGATGGGGTTGTCGGCGACGTATGCCGGCACGCCCGTCTCCCTCGTCAACACCGTATCAATCTCCCGCAGCAGCGCCCCGCCCCCCGTCAAAACCATGCCCCGGTCAATAATATCCGAGGACAACTCCGGCGGCGTTTTCGACAGCACCGACCGCACCACATTCACAATCGCCGCCAGCGGCTCAGACAACGCTTCCGCAATTTCTGAGGAATTGACCGTGATCGTGCGCGGCAGCCCGGCCACTTGATCCCGCCCCTGCACATTCATTTCCAGTTGCTCGTCTAATTCCACCGCCGCGCCAATCTTAATCTTAATCTCTTCCGCCGTTGGCTCGCCAATAATCAGATTGTACTTCTTGCGTACATAGCTCATAATGGCTTCATCCAGATGCACGCCGCCTACCCGCACGGATTCGGCGCACACCACGCCATTCATGGAAACCACTGCCGCTTCCGTCGAACCGCCGCCCAAATCCACCACCATATTCCCCGTGGGCGTGCCCACCGGCAAACCCGCGCCAATGGCTGCCGCCAGCGGTTCGGGGATCAGATGGACTTCCCGCGCTCCTGCCGCCAGGCCCGCCTCGCGCACGGCGCGTCGTTCCACGCTGGTCACGCCATACGGTACGCTGATCATCACAATGGGGCGGCGCAGATGAAAGCGCCCGGCTACCTTGTCAATAAAGTAGCGCAGCATCGCTTCCGTCACAAAGTAGTCGGCAATGACGCCATCCCGCAGGGGGCGCATCACCTCGATCTCTTCTGGCGTGCGTCCATACATCTCCCGCGCCGCCCGACCCACTTCTACGATGGTGGTCTTGCGGTCATCTTCACGGATAGCTACTACTGAAGGCTCCTGCAACACCACGCCGCGGCCCTGACTATGGATTAAGACGTTGACCGTACCCAGGTCAATGGCAATGTAAGGTGTGATGAGCGCCAAGACTATTCCTCGTGACCCGGCATTCCAGGAATTCCGCGCCGGCGCCGCCGCCGGCTGACGTCAATGCGAATGTCGGCTCGCCGCAGGGCCGCCCGAATTTGCGCATACCGCACCGGGTCTTCCGGCACGCCTTCCTTCATGACTTGTTCTGCCTGTTCCCGCGCCTTCTGCGCCCGATCCAGGTCAATTTCATCCGCATGTTCGGCCGAGTCCGCCAGAATGATCACGTGATCCGGCTGGATTTCGGCAAAGCCGCCGCCAATGGCATAGAACTCTTCCACGTCACCCAGGCGCACTTTGACTTCGCCAAAGTCCAACGTTGTCAGCATGGGCATGTGGTCGGGCAAAATCCCCATCCGCCCTTCTGCCCCCGGCAGGCTAACCATGTCCACCTGCCCGCTGAAAACCAGCCTTTCCTGTGTCACAATATCACATTGAATAGACATAATTCACCATGAGAGCTAAGCCGTGGCCCGCATCCGTTCCGCTTTCGCCACTGCCTGGTCAATCGTGCCCACCATGTAGAACGCCTGCTCTGGCAGATGGTCATGCTTGCCGTCCAGGATTTCGCGGAAACCGCGCACCGTTTCAGGGATCGTGACATACTGCCCGTTCAAGCCGTGGAACTTCTCCGCCACATACATGGGCTGTCCCAGGAAGCGCTCAATCTTGCGCGCCCGCGCCACCAGCAGTTTGTCATCTTCGCTCAACTCATCAATACCCAAAATGGCGATGATGTCCTGCAAGTCCTTGTAGCGTTGCAGCACTTGCTTCACCTCGCGCGCCGTGCGGTAATGTTCTTCGCCCACGATGCTGGGCTGCAAAGCGCGGCTGGAGGAAGCCAGCGGGTCTACCGCCGGGAAGATGCCTTTGGCAAACACGGCGCGTTCCAGGGTCAGGCTGGCGTCCAGGTGGGCAAAGGTAGCCACCGGCGCCGGGTCGGAGTAGTCGTCTGCCGGCACATACACCGCTTGCATAGAGGTAATAGAACCCGTCTTGGTAGACGTAATGCGCTCCTGCAACTGTCCCATTTCCGCCGCCAGCGTTGGCTGGTAACCCACCGCGCTGGGCATACGCCCCAACAGCGCCGACATTTCCGAACCCGCCAACACAAAGCGGAAGATGTTGTCAATAAAGAGCAGCACGTCCCGCCCCTCATCGCGGAAATACTCAGCCATAGCCAGACCGCTTAAAGCCACCCGCAGACGCACCCCCGGCGGCTCGTTCATCTGCCCAAACACCATGGCTACAGACTCGCTCACGCCGTAATCCTGCAATTCGTAATACAGGTCAGTGCCTTCGCGGGTGCGTTCACCCACGCCCGCAAACACGGACACGCCTTCATGCGCCGTAGCCACGGAGCGGATTAGTTCCGAAATGGTTACCGTCTTCCCCACGCCCGCGCCGCCATAGATGCCTGTCTTTCCACCCTTAATCAGGGGAGCGATCAAGTCAATCACTTTCATTCCCGTTTCAAAAGTCTCTACCTTCGTAGACTGTTCCTGAAACGTGGGCGAGGGACGATGGATGGGATAATAGGTATTCGATTTAGGGGTTGGTCGGCCGTCAATAGCTTCGCCAATGACGTTAAAAACGCGACCCAGGGTCACCGGCCCCACGGGGACTTTGATGGGCGCGCCCGTTGTCTTGACGGCTGTGCCCCGCGCCAGACCATCGGTGGCGTCCATAGCCACCGTCCGTACCAGGTTATCCCCCAGGTGCTGCTGCACTTCCAATACCAGGCGACCTTCGGGACGCTCAATTTCCAGGGCTTCGTAAATTTCCGGTAAGAGGCCTTCCGGAAACTGAACGTCCAACACAACGCCGCGAATCGCAATTACTTTGCCTATCGCCATTTAATCCTCCATGATTACCACAGAAGCGAATCCGCTCCTGCACGTTTCAGTAAAAAAGATGGGACGTCTCAGAAGATTTCCTCTATAGGACACACCCACAAAGTTCCTTACCCTTTCAGCGCCTCGGCGCC
>CAYQYJ010000029.1:15410-20825 GCA_964421605.1 uncultured Ardenticatenaceae bacterium
TTTCCTCTATAGGACACACCCACAAAGTTCCTTACCCTTTCAGCGCCTCGGCGCCGCCAACAATGTCCAGGATTTCGCTGGTAATGCTGGCTTGCCGCGCTTTGTTTCTTTGCAGCGTTAACTCGTCAATCAAAACGCTGGCGTTGTCTGTCGCATTCTGCATCGCCATCATGCGCGCGCTGTGTTCGCTGGCTAATGATTCCAACACCGACTGGTAAACTTGCAAGTCGGTGAAACGCGGCACAATGACGTTCAACAGCGCCGCCGGTTCCGGCTCATAGCTGTATACCCGGCTGGAAACGCCGCTCAGGTCTACGCTCTTCACGTACTCTGCCACCGCCATGCCTTCAAAGTCCAGCGGTTTTAGCGGCAGCAGTTGCTTCACAATGGGCATGCGCGTGACAATGTTGATGAAATCGGTGTAGGCAATGAAGACCTGGTCAACTTTGCCGGCAAGATAATCATCCACCACCACTTGCGCAATAGGGCTGGTATGCAGCGTAGATGGCGGGTCAGGAATGTTCTCAAAGCTGGCGACTACATTGTAGCCGCGCCGCACCATCAGATCCCGCCCTTTGCGTCCCACCGTAATCACCTGGGCGGGCATGCTTAAGGCGTGGATAAATCGCTCCACCCGCGCCACGATGTTCGTGTTGTAAGCGCCAGACAGCCCGCGATCGGACGTAATCAAGATAACGGCTGTGTTCTTAACCTGCGCGCGCAAAGTCAACAGAGGATGTCCCGATTCCCCCACGCCCGGCTGGGCAGCCAGATTGTTCAAAATCTCGAACGCTTTGGCTGCATAGACGCGCGTGGCTTTCACCTGCTTCTGCGCCCGCTGCATTTTGGACGTGGAAACGGCTGCCAGGGCGCTGGTCACTTGCGCAATATTCTTGATACTGGCAATACGTTTCTTAAGTTCGCGTTCAGTAGCCAAAATGGACTCCTTTCCGGATCAAGGTTTAATTGCTCGTCCAGGTGGCATTGAAGTCAGTCAAGGCTTGCTTCAGGGCCGCTTCGGTTTCATCCGTCCACCGTTTGCTGCGACGGATGCCCGCGCCGATGTCGCTGTGGGCTGTGTCCATGTAGCGCACAAACTCGTTCATCCAGCGGCGCACGTCCTCTTTCTTGACCTTGTCCAGGTAGCCGCGTGTGCCGGCATAAATCAGCATCACCTGATGATCCAGCGGAAACGGCGCATACTGCGGCTGCTTCAATAGCTCCAGCAGCCGCTCGCCGCGCGCCAGTTGCCGCTGCGTCGCCGGGTCCAGATCAGAACCAAACTGGGCAAAAGCCGCCAGTTCGCTGTACTGCGCCAGGTCTGCCTTCAAACCGCCCGCCACCTTCTTCATGGCGTGCGTTTGCGCGCTGCTGCCCACCCGCGACACCGACAACCCCGTGCTGATAGCCGGACGCTGGCCCGCGTTAAACAGGTCGGTTTCCAGGAAGAGCTGCCCATCGGTGATGGAAATAACGTTCGTGGGAATGTAAGCCGCCACGTCGCCCAACAGCGTCTCAATAATGGGCAGCGCCGTTAGCGACCCGCCCGTGCCGGGCACTTTCCTGGCTTCGTACTGGTCCGCATCGGGCATAGCCGTCATTGCCTTTTCCAGATTATCTTTCGCCAGGTTGCCATAATAACGCTTGCCATCCACCCCTTGCGTATCCGCCGTGACCTCGCTGCCCGTGGGCACAATCACATACTCGTCCCGCAGACGCACGGCGCGTTCTAGCAAACGGCTGTGCAGCGAGAAAATGTCCCCCGGATACGCCTCGCGCCCAGGGGGTCGGCGCAAAATCAAGGACATTTCGCGGTAAGCCCAGGCGTGCTTGGAGAGGTCGTCATAAATTACCAGCGCGTCCCGCCCCTCATCCATGAACTCCTCGCCAATAGCGCAGCCCGCATACGGCGCAAAATATTGCAGCGGCGCCGGGTCAGAAGCGCCCGCTACCACTACCACCGTGTACTCCATTGCCCCATAACTTTCCAACGTAGCTACCACCTGGGCCAACTGCCCCACCCGCTGCCCAATAGCCACGTAAATGCAAATCATATCCTGGCCCTTCTGGTTCACAATCGTGTCCAGAGCAATGGCCGTTTTTCCCGTCTGGCGGTCGCCGATGATCAATTCCCGCTGACCGCGCCCAATAGGGAACATGGCGTCAATAGAGATGATACCCGTTTGCACGGGCGTATCCACTTCCTTACGCGCAATAATGCCCGGCGCAATACGGTCAATCGGCCGCCGCTTAGTGGTGTTAATGGGCCCTTTGCCATCCAGTGGGTTCCCCAGTGAGTCCACCACCCGCCCAATCAAGGCATCGCCGACGGGCACCGAGGCAATCAAGTTCGTGGCGCGCACCTCGTCCCCCTCCTCGATTGAGGTGTAGTCGCCCATGATCACGACGCCAACGTTATCCGGCTCCAGGTTCAGAGCCACGCCGCGGACGCCGTTGCTGAACTCGACCAATTCCGACGCCTTCACGTCCGCCAGCCCCTCCACCAGGGCAATACCATCACCGACAGAGCGGACCGTCCCCACGCTGCGGGACGTTATCTGGTACTCGAAACCTTCGATTTGCTTTAACAGCGCATCGGTGATGTTCTTAAAATCGGGGGCAATGGTTGCCATGCACAATCCTCCGTTTACAAGATGGTCACTGTGAAAGGCGAAAATCCCACCCTTCACAAGAATCTATAAATGTTAATCCCAACATAGCGCAGGCATCTTGCCCGCCCTGTTTGTCAGTGAATCATTCACCCATTCACAAATTAATTATTTTCTACTCCCCCCATCACGCCAGGCCCGCTACCGTCGCTCGATCCAGCCGGCCCACCAACGCAATGAGCAGCTTCACCGCATTGTCATAGTCGTCCCGATGAATGATCGAACCGTGACTATGAATGTGTCGCGCGGGCACGCCTAACACCACTGTCGGCACGCCCGTGCCGTGCATATGGATAGCCGCGCCATCCGTCGCCCCCCCCGGCATCAGCGAATATTGCAGCGGAATGCCTGCGGCGGCGGCTGTATCCACCACCAGGTCCCGCAGCTTAATGTTCGGGATCATGCGCGCATCATAAACCATCAGGCTGGGGCCGCCCCCCAGCTTCACTTCGCTTTCTTCCGGCTTAATCCCTGGCACATCCCCGGCAATGTCCGCTTCCAGAATAATAGAAACGTCCGGGTCAATCGCGCGCACGCTGGTGGTCGCGCCGCGCACGCCCACCTCTTCCATAACGGTGGAGACGCCATAAAGTTGATTGGCGCCGTTGCCCGCCTGGGCATAATGGCGCAGCGTCTCAATCACCAGGGCGCAGCCAATACGGTTGTCGAATGCCTTGGAGAGGTAAGACTTGCCGTTCGCCATAATCTGGAACGCGCTTTGGGGTACAACGGGGTCGCCGACGCGAATGCCGGCATCTTCCGCCTCCCCCTTACTCGTCGCCCCCACGTCAATATACATCTCGTCCTTAATCACCACCTTGTTGCGCTCTTCCGTTTGCAACAAATGCGGCGGTTTTGCCCCAATCACCCCGGTCACGTCCCCCTTATGCGTCTTAATCACCACGCGATGCCCCAACAGCACCTGATCCCACCAGCCGCCAAGCTGCAAAAACTTGACGAACCCGTCTTTGGTGACGTGCCGCACGATGAAACCAATCTCATCCATGTGCCCCGCCAACATCACTTTTGGCCCATCTCCTGGCTGCCGGCATATCAAACTGCCCAACTTATCCTGCGACACCTCCCCCAACGGCTCACAATACTGCCGCAGCAGCGCCCGCACTTCCGTTTCATATCCTGGCACGCCATGCGCCTCTGTTATCGCCTTAAGAAACTGCTCCGTTGAATCCACCGTTAGCGCTTTCCTTCGTAGGACAATTTGCCAAATTGTCCCCTGACTGTGTTCTATTTGCCGCCAGCAAAGCAAATGCCAGCGGGTGATATGCAAGACAAAACTACCAGTTCCAAGCTGGCAGCAGGAGAAGTTTACCGTAGCCCTGGCACTTTGTCCACCAATTCACAAACGCTATAATGACAACGTGATCACACAAGCTGCGCTGCAAAGGGACACGCCCCCCCGCTGGATACTGCCGGCAATCCTCCTCGCATTTACCTGCCTGGTAGCCTTAACAAGCCTGGCCATCCCCCCGTTTGAAGGGCCCGACAGTCCCGAACACTTCGCCTACGTTATCTGGCTGGTCGAAGGCAAAGGCTTTCCTCCACAGGGCGCGGCCGCCTGGGATACTTCCTTGCAGCAAGAAGCCAGCCAGCCCCCCCTCTACTACGCCCTGGCTGCCGCCGCCCTGCGCCTGGCCGGCATTTCCCAATTCGACCGCCAGCCCCTACGCAACCCCCACTTCCCTTCCGATGCCCCCGGCCACTTGCCCGACAACAAAAACGTCCTCATCCACACCCCCCAACTCCCTCCCTGGCAGGACGGTTGGGGCCCCATTTACCTGGTGCGCCTGGTATCCTGGCTCTCTGGTCTGCTCCTCCTCCTCAGCATTTACGGCCTGGCCCGCGAGACGCTGCCCACCGCCGCCGCCTTCCCCGCCATCGCCGCCCTGGTCGCCGCCCTCAATCCCCAGGTCATCTTTCAGAGCAGCATCGTCTCCAATGACATTGCCGCCGCCGCCGCCAGCGCCCTCACCCTCTGGTTGTGGGCCAGGCTCATGCAGCGCGGCCCCACCCCGCGCCGCGCTGTCGCTCTGGGCGCAGCCCTGGGCCTGGCTGCCTTAACCAAAACCAACACCCTCGTCCTCATCGCCCCTGTTGCCCTCGGTTTGCTCTGGCTATGGTGGCGCGCCCCGGCTGCGCGGCGGCGCTTATTCCTGGCGGCGCTGCTGACCGCCGCCGCCGCCCTGCTCGTTGGCGGCTGGTGGTACTTGCGCGCCTGGCTGCTGTGGGGCAGCCCCTTCGGCCTGGACACTCACTGCTACGCCATCTGGGCTTACTGCGACGACCTCACCCGCCGTCCCTCCCCGCTGGCGCAGTGGCGCGAAGTTTACTACTCGTTTTGGGCTGCCTTTGGCTGGGGCAATATCAAACCCCCCGCCTGGGTATACGCCGCCCTGACCCTCATCCTACTCCTCGCTGGCGCCGGCTGGTTCAAATTACTCCGCCGCTGGCGCAGCCGCCCACTGACCTTCCCTGGCGTGCTGCTGCTACTCCTCACTCTGACCCTGCTGCTGCAAATGGCTGCCCTGGAACTGTGGATGCGCCAGGTCACTGCCCCCCATGGTCGCCTGCTCTTTCCCGCCCTCGGCGCTGTCGCCCTGCTGCTGGCCCTCGGCTGGCAGGCTGGTGGACGGCTGCTGCCCCCCCTGGCGCTATCCGCTCTGGCTTGCCTTTCTCTGGGTTCCTGGGTAGGTCTGATTCGCCCCGCCTATGCCCCGCCCCGCCTGCT
>CAYQYJ010000030.1:0-1241 GCA_964421605.1 uncultured Ardenticatenaceae bacterium
GGGAGGAAGAGGGCGTGGGTGGCGCTGGTCAGGGTGAGGGAGGCGGATACTTCTGGGTTCAGGGTGGAGACGACGGTCACGGTGACGCTGTCGCTTAAGCCGGGGCCGACGAGGACGCTGACGGTGAAGGTGGCGCTGGATTGGGCGGGGACGTTGGGTAGGTGGTCGGGTGTGGCGGCGGCGGGCCAGGCGCTGTCGGACAGGTGGATGTGGAAGCTGTCGGCGTCGGTTCCCAGGTTGGTTACGGTTATGGTGTACCATAAGGTCTGCCCCAGGAAGCCGCTCTGGCTGGTTTCGCCGCTGAGGGACAAAGCGGCTACAGGTAGTTCGGTGACGCCTGCTGCCTGGGCGGTGACGCTGCTGTCCAGGTGGGAGACGGCGGTCAGGGTGAAGCTGTCGCTGGCGGCGGTTGGCGCCAGGGGGATGGAGACGACCACGTCCACGGCGGTTGTCGCGCCAGCGCCTAAGGTGACGCTGGCGGGCTGGAGTGCGGTGGGCCAGGCGTAGCCAGCCAGTTGCAGGGTGAAGGTATCGGTGTAATTGCCTGTGTTGGCGAGGGTGAGGGTGTGGGTGACGAGGCTGCCGGCACTCCCGCTCATCCACGTCTGTGGCGGGTTAAGGATCACGCCGGGTTCTACGTCGGCGGTGGTCACGCCGCTGGCTTGCGCCCAGACCGCCCCGTCCAGGCTAGAAGTCAGGGTGAGGGTGAAGCTGTCACTGGCGATGGGGATAGCGTAAATAGGCCCGTCGGGAATGGAGACAGCGACATCCAGGTCAACCGCCGCGCCCGCGTCCAGGGTAAGGCTGCCGGCATCTGCTTGCGTGTTCCAGATGCTGCCTTGGATGGCGATGGCAAAGGTGTCTGGGTAGTCGCCGCTGTTGACGACAGTGAACGTGTGGGTGACGACTTCGCCGGGTTGGGCGGCGCGGCTGGAGAGCGCGGGCGTCACGCTCACGCCAGGGGTGGCCTCAACCGTTGTTACGCCTGTACCTGTTACGCTCAGTTCGGGGCTGAGTACGGAAGTGGCGGTCAGCGTGAACGTATCCGTGAGGACAACGCCGCTGGTCAAGCCGCCGGGAACCTGCGCCAACACCCTGATCTCGGCGGTATCGTCAGTGGGAACGGTTATGCGCGTGGGGGAGAGCAGAAAAGCGGGCCATTGGCCGCCGCCGATGGACAGCTCATAGCTATCGCTGGCGCGCAGATTGTGCAGCGTGAAGGTGTGGACGACTGTTTCGCC
>CAYQYJ010000030.1:1341-17591 GCA_964421605.1 uncultured Ardenticatenaceae bacterium
GGGATTGTCCAGATCCGCCACGTCCCAGATATAGGTGCGGGTGTTGAAGCCGTAGGCGATTTCATCCCCTTCGTCGTCTAGCAAGAAGTAGCGATGGTTTTCCGTCAGCCACCCTTGATGGGGGTAGCTGGCGTTGCCATAGGTGACGCGCGCCAGGTCGTCTGGCGCGTTTTTGTTGCTGACGTCCACAATGGCGAAGCGGTTGCTGTTGCCGTCGGCGTCAAAGCAAATGTCTTTGCCCTGGTGCGCTTCATCTGGCCCGTGATAGACCACGCATTGGGTGTCGTGGGTGTAGGCGGCGCTGTGACAGGTGCCTGGGCCGGGATGGAGGGGATCAGCCAGGCTGACGATATGCAGCCCGCCGTTGCACATATTACTGCCCACCGCATAAGCGTAAGGACGGTTGGGATCAATGGCAATGTTGTGGGCGCTGGTGATGCCGCTGTAGTGACCGGATTCGGTGAAGGTGACAGGCGGGTTGGTCACGTCGCGCAGTTGGCGCAGGTCGAAGACCTGGATGCCATGCAGGCCCGCGCTGTCAGCCACGACGTAGGCGTAGTGGCTGTACGTTTTCACGTCGCGCCAGATGCTGGTGACCGTGGCGGTGGGCAGGTTGCCCAGGTAGATGGGGTTGATGGGGTCGCTGATGTCCACAAAAGCCAGGCCATTGGTGCGCCCCATCAGGACGTACTCTTTGCCTGTGTCCGGGTCGGTCCAGCCCCAACTGTCGTTGCCGTTGCCGCCGCCAATCTGGCTGATGGGCATGAAAGCCAACAGGTCTACGTTGTGGCAGGGGAATGTGCCGGCATAGCCATCTACACAGGGGGTAAACGCCAGCGGTTCTTTAGCGACTGGCGGTTTGCTTTGCCGCTGCTGCCACAACTCCCGCTGCCGCTCTGTTAAGGACAGTGTTTCTTGAGCCGCCAGTTGTTGGCGGCTGCCCCAAACCAGGGCGAACAAAACCATCATAATAGCGGCTAACAAAAGCCGCTGCCGGGCACGAAGCGAAAGAAGATGAGACATAGTGACCTTTAGTTTGTTGCCTGTTTTTTACGCCAGGCTAATGTTGCCAGCGCCAACGCGCCCAACAGGGCGAAAGCGCCACCCCACAGGCTGCCGGCATTGCCGGCAAACTGGCTAAGACCGACGCTGGTAGGTTCGTCGGGCACGTATTGCAGCAGGAATAAGCCATTTTCGGTGTCGCTAACGGCGACAAATTCATTCCAAAAAGGGTAGTTGCTCCAGGCGCCACTCATGGCGATGCTGTCTGTGTCGGGCATCACGTCAAAGTAGCCGACTTCGGTGAAATCAACACTGGGCAGGTCGCTGATGTTCAGGATGCGTAAGCCCGACGTAAAGTTGGCTTCGTATACCAGATTGTCCACAATGTAGAGATTGTGGTCCATGGAGGTGGTGGCATGTTCGTAGTAGCCCAGGTAGACAGGGGCATCCAGGTCGGTGATGTCAAAAGCGTGGGTGCGGGTGTTGAAGCCCATGTGGTGTTCGTCATTCATGTCGCTCATCAGCCAGTAGCGATGATCGGGCGTGAGCGAACCCTGATGGGCGCGACCAATCTGGGGATAGCCGAAGCGGGCCACAGCCACAGGGTTATCTTTATCGGTCACGTCGTCAATGCTCATATTGTCGTCGCTGCCCGTAAAGCAGAGTTCGCGCCCGGTGTAAGCGGCGTCGGGCCCGTTGTAGAGGAGACATTCACTGTCGGACAGGGGCGCATCGTCGGTGGCGGCGCAGCCGACGAAAGTGGGGTTCAAGCTGTCCTGGATATTGATCATGTGAATGGCGGCGCTGCACGTGTCGCTGCGGAAGGCGTAGAGATAACCCGTTTCCTGGTTCGCCCACAGGTTGTGCCCTGCCCCAAAGCCATCGTAGTGGGCGTCGGCGGTGAAGGTCACGGGCGGATTGGCGACATCGCGTAGTCGGGTCAGGTCGAATATCTGGATGCCTGACTGGGTGGGTATGTCGGCGGTGATGAAGGCGTAGTTTTGGTAGACCTGCATGTCGCGCCATTGTGAAGGGCCATCATGCCCAGGCAGATTGCCCAGGTAGAGGGGATTGGCGGGGTCGGTAACGTCAATGAAGGAGGTGCTGTCACTGAAGCCGAAGATGACGTACTTTTTGCCTGTGTCGGGGTCTGTCCAGCCCCACAGGTCATTGCCCTTGACGCCTTCAGCAGCGCCCATTTCTGTCAGGCTGAGGCTACCGAGGAGGTTGACGTTGTGGCAGGGGTAGATGCCGGCATATCCCTCCACACAATCCGCGCTGGCAGTTTCTGCCCCAACTTGTTGGGCAAGCGCCTGATCGGCTGCCCACACAAAAGAAGCCGCTAACAGACAAAATAGAGCAAAGCGAACAAGCAAACGCATAGGGAAACTCCTTTCCTTAACTTTCGGGATTTGACAAACAGGGCGGCGCAGCGGCCGGTTAATCGCCAGGAGAAGCCAGGTTGGGGCAAAGTACATGCGGGGCTGTTAGAAAACCTGGGTTCTGATGTACTAATGACTGATTCTACTTTGGGTAGGGGCAGGTTAGCAAATACCAGGCAAAACTGGTGATGGCGCTGCCCAAATCGGATATAATGCGCGGCATGAAGACATTGTTACGTTTTTCACATACTTTGTTCGTGTCGCTGCTGCTGCTGTTGGTTGCCTGTGGGACAGAGACGGCAGGGATAACGGTCACTGACGTCTGGGGACGGGCTTCGACGATGATGACCGAAGCCGGGGCGTTCTATATGGTGATTGAAAACAAAGGGACGGAAGCTGACGCTTTGGTGGCGGTGGAAGCAGACATTTGCGGCGTGACGGAACTGCACGAATCCTCGCTGGATGATGCGGGCGTGATGCGGATGCGCCCGGTAACTGGCGGACGCATTGAACTGCCTGCCGGCAGCACTGTAGAGCTAAAAACGGGCGGCTTGCATGTCATGTGTCTGCAAAAGCAAGAGGCGTTTGTCGCCGGGGCGACAGTTCCGCTGACGTTGGTGTTTGAGAATGCGCCGCCGCTGCAGGTGGAAGCTGAAATCCGCTGACGCATGAAGTCGGTTGACGCCGCCTCGTTTCGATGGCAACCGCAGACCGCGCCGCGTCTGGATCTGCTGGAACAAAGCTGGCTGCACAAAGGGATGTTGTGGTTCTACATCCCGGCAGCCTGGCCGCTGTGGCGGGTGGGGGCCCTGGCGTTTTTGCTGCTGGCGGCGCTGGCTGGCTGGTGGAGCGTCTGGCTGGGCGCTTCCCTGGCTGGGCGGGCGGCGGCGTTTATGCTGCTGTTGTTGGCAGCAGATGCCTTGTGGCTGGCGGCGCTGCCTCGTTTGGGCGTTTCCTGGGGGGAATGGCAATCGCACCTGTTTGTGCTGGCGGCGCCGCGTCTGCTCCTGGCTGCCGCCGCCGCGCCGTTGGCTCGCTGGTGGCAGGTAGATGGGGCGTTGGTTTTGTTGGCGGCTGGGCAATTATTGGGCACCGTTTTGCTGCTTTGGGGGACGTGGATTGAGCCGCACCGCCTGTCTCTGACGCGGTTGACTATCGCTGTGCCTGGTCTGGCTGCGCCTGTGCGTCTTTTGCACGTCAGCGATTTGCACGTAGAGCGCCTGTCACGGCGGGAACGGCGGGTGTTGGCGCTGGCGCGACAGGCTGATCCCGATCTGATCCTGATCACGGGCGATTACCTGAATCTGTCTTACGTTCACGACGAGGCAGCGCAGGCGGCATCGCGCCAGGTGCTGCGCCAGTTTGCCGCGCCGCTGGGGGTGTATGCCACGTTGGGTAGTCCGCCGTTGGATGTGCGGGAGATAATGCCGGCATTTTTCCAAGACCTGCCCGTCCATCTCCTGCGCCACGAAGCTCGCATTCTCTCTCTGGAAAACGGACAGCGGTTGGCGCTGTTGGGCATTGATTGCAGCCACGACCTGCCCTATGATGGCGCCATTCTGTCTGAACTGGCGGCGGCAGTGCCCGACACCATCCCCCGTATTTTACTCTATCACTCCCCGGAGTTGATGCCCCAGGCGGCTGCCTGCGGCATTGACCTGTATTTGTGCGGTCACACGCATGGCGGACAGGTGCGCCTGCCCCTCTATGGCGCACTCATTACCAGTTCCCAGTTGGGCAAGCAGTATGAAATGGGACATTACCAATCGGGCCGCACTCATCTCTACGTCAGCCGTGGTATTGGTCTGGAGGGTCTCAGCGCCCCCCGCGTGCGCTTCCTTTGCCCGCCAGAAATCACCCTGGTGACCTTGCAGCCGCTTACCCAGGACGGCGGTAGCTGACCAGCCGCCGCCGCAGTTTGTCTGTTTCCTGCGGCACTTGCTCTGGCGGCGTCAATTCGCCGCGCAAGTTTTCTTGCACCAACAGGCGCACGGCAGCCGGCGTATATCCCCTGGCAAACAAGTAAAACAGTTTGGTGAGAGCGGCTTCGGCGGTCATGTCGTAACCGCTGACTACGCCTACATCCAGCAGCGCCTGCCCGGTGGCGTAGAGCCGCAAGTCGGCGGAGCCATGCAGCGGTTGGGCCACGTCTACAATGACCACGCCCTGGCTGACAGCAGCCGCCAGAGCCTCCATGAAAGGGCGGTTGTGCACGGGCGCATTGCCTGCGCCAAAGCATTCCAGCACCACGCCTTGCACGGGCGGCGCCAGGATGGTGCTCAGATATTCCGCTTTTAGCCCTGGAAAGAGACGAAAGGCGGCGACCACGGCGTCGCCCATCTCGGTCACCGACAGGGGGGCGGCAGCGATGGGACGGCGCGCCAGGGCCCAATCAATCTCGAAGTTAATGCCGGCCCGCCCCACCGGCGGGAAATTGGGAGAAGCGAAGGCGGCAAAGGTATCGGTGTCTACTTTTGTGGTGCGGTTGCCGCGAAACAGGTTGCCATGAAAGTAAAGAAACACGCCAGCCAGATGGGGATGGTATTGACCTAAAATGAGCAGCGACGACAGCAGATTTTCCAGGGCGTCGCTGCGCGGTTCTGCCAGGGGGATTTGCGATCCCGTGAGGATAACGGGCTTGTCCAGGTTTTCCAGCATGAAGGAGAGCGCCGAAGCCGTAAAGGCCATAGTGTCTGTGCCGTGCAGCACCAGGAAACCGTCGTAGCTATCGTAGTGGGCGGCAATGACGCGGGCGATTTCGCCCCAGTTGGTGGGCGTCATGTTGGCGCTGTCCAGCAAGGGATCAAATTGATAGATATCGTAGTGGGGGATGGCGGCAGCCTGGAACTGGGGGATGCGGGACATCATCTGTTGCAGATAATCCGGCGCGGGTTGGTAGCCGCTGGTTGTTTTTTTCATGCCCACTGTGCCGCCCGTATAGGCGATAAAGATACGCGCTTTTGTTTCAGGCACGAGAGTTCATCCTTCGTTCATTTGGAAATGCGAGGGCAAATTGTTGCAGGATTCACAAAGGGTGTAGGCAATACGCCGTACAATGGGGCGTATGCCATACGCCCCTACGAACGATTTTCGTCCGCCAGCCTGTCGAAGGGGCGCGTCACCGCTTATGAGGAACTCCTGCTATAATGGGGACGAATGGCGCAAGTATAGCAAGAGTCAGCGCAAACTGTAACAGGAGGTTTTTCGTCATTAACGCCGCGCAAACGTTGTGGCTGCCAGAGTATGTTCCCATTTCTTTGCCGCGGGCGCAGTTGCCAGAGGCGTGGGGCGTACAGTTGTGGCAGCAGTATGGGCGACAGATAGCCGTGGAATTCCCGTCGCCCAAGACGGGGGACCAATGGCAGTTAACTTCGCAGGGATGGGTGGGGCATATTCCGCTGCGCCCCGACTTTCATCTGGTCTTGCAGCCAAAGACGCCGCTGGCGAATCTGTTTGGGATGTGGGCGTATGCCTACCGGTTGCAAGGCTGGCGCTGGCTGGAGGGTTTGACGGCGTGCGAATCGCTACCGCAGTTTTATGAGCAGTTAGCCTGGTTGCTGGCGCAGCAGGTGTTGGCGCGGGCGCGCCAGGGATTGCAGCACGCTTATGCGCCGCAGATGGAAGATCTGCCGTTGGTGCGGGGGCAGGTGGAACTGGCGCAAACGCTGCGCCAGCCTTTGCCTACCCGCCTGTTTTGCCGCTATGAGGAGCATACGGCAGACATTGACGACAATCAGATTCTAGCCTGGACGTTGTACCAGGTGGCCTACAGCCCGCTGTTGAGCGAGCGCACGCTGCCGGCAGTGCGCCGCGCCTGGCGCACGTTGCACGGCCCGGTCAGTTTGCGTCCGGTGGCGGCGTCGGAATGCGTGGGGCGGCATTATGACCGCTTGAATCAGGATTATGAGCCGCTGCACGCCGTTTGCCGCTTTTTCCTGGAGCATACGGGTCCAGGCCACGCCGTGGGCGGCCGGGCCATGTGGCCTTTTCTGGTGGATATGGCGCGGCTGTATGAGTTGTTTGTGGCGGAGTGGCTGCGGGCGCATTTGCCAGCATCTTACACCCTACGAACGCAAGAGCAGGTCAACCTGGACGCCGCCGGCTCTCTCCATTTTCAGATTGACCTGGTTTTGTACCATGAGTCCAGCCAGACGCCTGTGGCTGTGTTGGACACAAAATACAAAACAGGCGAACAACCAGCCGCCGCCGACGTGGCGCAAATGGTGGCTTACGCCCAGGCTAAAGGCGCGCCGCAGGCGATCTTAATCTACCCCACGCCGCTGGCGCAGCCGTTGCAAACGCGCATCGGTCAGGTGCAACTGCGGGCGCTCACGTTTGCCCTGGACGGCGACCTGGAGCAGGCGGGGCGCCAGTTGTTGGCGCAGCTCGTATTGGCCTGAGGGTGGTTGTGTTATAATCAAAAATGGTAACTAACCAGGTGCGAGGCACTGGCCAAAGGAGTTCCAACAGGCCAAAACTGTTCGGCCAGTCCTTGCGCCACTCTGAAGAGTATTGGTGACAAACGACTATGACGCATCCGATTATTGGTTGGGAACAGGAAACGCCCATTCCCGATGGCTATCGCTTTAACGATTATTTGCACGTTGTGCAGGGGGAACTTCACTTTGGGGGCTTGAACCTGGCGCAGCTTTTCTTGAAAGATAAGAATGCCATAGATGGGCCCGCTTTCCCTGGGATTGGCAAATCTTTGCCCAGCCCGCTGGAAATTGTGTACCTGCCCAAAATTCGGCAACGAATCAAAGCCATGCAGGCGGTTTTTGACCAGGCGCGCGCGGAAGTGGGGTATGCCGGCAATTTCTATTACGCATACGCCTCCAAAGCCAACGCCGCGGAGGAAGTGATCCGCACTACGTTGGGCGCAGGGGCGCATCACGAAATGTCTTCCGTCATAGATGTGACGATTGCCTTTCTGATGTTGGAGCGCGGTCTGTTGCCGCCCGATCGCATGGTCATCTGTAATGGCTTTAAGCCCACAGGCACAGATTATGCCAACAGCATTCTAGATTTGAAGCGGGCGCACGAGCGGCTTATTCCCGTGGTGGAAGATCTGGCGGAACTGCCGGCATTACTATCCTCCGGGCTGCCCTTTGAAGTAGGATTGCGTCACAAAACTTATGGGCCCCATGGGGACGCGGTGGAGATGGATCAATATGATTCCCGCTTTGGCCTGGACAGCGAAACGTTATGGAAAGCAGCCAGTTACGTGGCTGCCGCGCCTGGTCTGGAACTAAAGATGTATCATGGCATGGTCGGCAGCCAGTTGGTGGACACGGATGAGTTCATCAAGCGGCTAACGCCGCCCATTGAGACTTTTGCGCGGCTGCGGCAGCGTTATCCAACGCTGTCCATCTTCAATTTTGGCGGCGGGATGCCCGCGCCGATGACGTTGGATTTCGATTTTGACTATCTGGCGTTCGCCCGCCGTCTGCTGCGCACGTGCCAGCAGATATGCGATCGCTATCGCGTGCCTGTGCCCGACATTATGGGCGAATTTGGTCGCTATACGACTGCCGAACACGGTTCACATTTGTTCAAAGTAATTACGGTCAAAGAGAACAATTCCGCCTATCCCTGGTACATCATTGACGGTTCAGTCATGAGTTCGTTCCCCGACACCTGGGCTTTAGGCGAACATTTCATCGTGCTGCCTTTGACGCATCTGGACAAACCGTTCCAGCGCGTGCAGTTAGGCGGCATCACCTGCGACAGCGATGACGTCTATCCACCCAAACGCAGCGTATCGCCCCTGTTTTTGCCTGTGCAAACCGATGACCTTTATCTGGGTTTTTTTGGCATTGGCGCCTATCAAGAAATGTTGGGCGGCGTGCGCGGCAGCAAGCATTGCGTCTTGCCGGAAGCCCATGAGTTAATCGTGGATCAGGATGAAGCAGGTCGTTATCTGTTTGAACTCCTACCGGGCCAATCCGTCGCAGAGGTTTTGAGCAACCTGGGATTCAGCGATAAGCGGCAGCGCACCCGAACCCGTTCTTGATCGTATAGTAATAGAGGTAGTCTCTTAGACTGGAGCAGTCTCCCAGACTGCTCCAGTCTTTTGGAAACAATCTCAACGAGAAGTTATTTGGGAAAAAGGGGCGGGTCGCCAACCCGCCCTACGACACGCTATTTTGCAGGAGTGTCGGGCAAGGATGCCCAACCTACGTTAAGCTTGAAGGAGCATTGCCCATGCAGAACCTTGATAGAACTCGACTTGTTTTTATTGGTATTGTGGGTCTGGCGCTGCTGGTTATTTGCGGCGCAGCCGCTTACAACATCGTGCGCAATCTGACCGCGCCCGATCCAACGCCCACCCCCGGCGCGGTCGCCAACATCAATACGCCCACGCCAGCGACGACTGCGCCATTGACCTCGCCTGATCCCGTTTTGGGGCCGCAATATGACGCGGCTGATGGGCTGCCCAGTTACATTTGCGGCGCAGATGCTTTTGGCAGTTATTTCACTTTGCAGCAGATGCAGATGTCCGGTCAGGATGTGGCGCACGGTTTTCATTTGGGCATTGTGCCTTTCTTCCTGGATGAGAACCCGGCGTATGACGTTTCGGAGGAACAGCGGACGGCTTTGCTGAACAACGGCCAATGGGACTGCCTGTTGACCACGCTGGATTCAGTCGCTTTGAAGAATCCAGGCGTGATCACGGCAATTGTGGATGAGAGCGCCGGCGCAGACCAGTTATGGGGGCGAGATATTGCCACTATCAATGATCTGAAGGGCAAGCGGATTGCTTTCTCTCAGGGCAGCGTGGGCGAATATTTTGCTTATTACGCGCTGTCCATTGCCGCAGTCAATCCCCGCTTTGACGTGACGTTGGTGCCGCAGGACAGCGTGGCCGATGCCGTCGCCGCTTTTAACGCTGAGCAGGCGGATGTGGTGTCTGGCTGGGAGCCGGACATTTACGATGCGGAAGCGACGGGGGGCGAGCCGCTGCTCAGTTCCGCCCAGATGCGCATAGTGGTAGATGTGATTGTCACGTCGCGGCAGAGTTTGAACAATGAGACCGATCTGGTGCAATCGTTCCATGACGCCTGGTTTGCGACTTTGAAAGACCAGTTTGAGGACTTCGATACCGCGGCGGCGAATATTGCTGCCTGGGGGCACAATGATTGGAGCTTTGTTTATCCGGAAACTGCCGGCAGCGACCTGCGCGCCTGGTTAGAAAGCGTGGCTCAGGCAGACCTGGGGGACAACGCTTTTGTGATGCGCGACCCGACGCCGCTTTATAACCGCCTGGAAATCGCCCGCCGCGTCTGGACGATTTCTATCTCCGGCTTGCAGATTCCCACCTATGAAGTACAAGACCTGGTGGATACGCGGTTTGTGGAACGTTCCGCTCAGCAAGCCAGTTTACAGGCTAACGGCAAACCCGTTAACGATACGTTTTCTATTTCCGGGCAGTTAGACCTGTCTGGCGTGGATACGGAAGCGGCGACGACGTTAGCCGTGCTGCCTTGCCGTAAGTTCGACTTTCTGCCCGAATCCACAGAGTTGACCCTGGAGGCGCGTCGCCGTCTGGATGAGTGCGTGATTCCCACGCTGTCGCAAAGTATTGGCCTCTTCCTGGAAGTCAAAGGCTCCTCCGCCTGGCCGGCGAACGATCCGCCGTACACTGAAGAGGAGATTTTGGAATTTGCTGAAGCGCGGGCGCAGTCCGTGGTAGATTATCTGGTGGCGCAGGGGATCGATCCAGCTCGTTTCATTGTGACGGCGCAACTGCCGCCCGATGATCACCGCAACACGGATGATGCTGAGAAACAGGCGGAAGACCGTTTTGTGGAGATGACGCTCATCACGGTTGGTCGTTAGTGGCGCGTGCAGACCAGTTAGGGTGGTTCAACGCCTGAAATTGAACTATTCTGGCGTTCGCGCCAGTCTGGACGTGAAGGAGATAGCAGCAAATGGTGAAACGTTTTCGTGGTTTGTGGTGGCTATTGGCGGGGCTGATGCTGCCGGCAGTAGCATGCAGCCTGGGACAGAGCGATGGCCCGCCGCGCAATGCGGTGCAAATTGAGGTTATGTCGAATACCAGTCTGAGCGGTTGGTTGGCGGAAGCGGTGACCGCCTTCAACGCCGCCGAGATGGAAATGGACAGCGGCGACCCGGTGTATGTTAATTTGCTGCCGGCAGTGGAAGCCGGGCAGGCTGTAATTGACCTGCGCGACGGCGAGACCAGCCCCACCTTGTGGATTCCTGACGACAGAGTATGGGCCAACGTACTGGCTGACCAGGGAAACGCCCGCTACCAGGCGGATTGCGTCAGTGTGGCGCAAAGCCCATTGGTCATTGCCCTGTGGCGACCGGTGGCGGAAGCGTTGGGCTGGCCGGGACGGGACCTGGGCTGGCTGGATATTGGCAGTCTGGCGGCGGACGCCTCTGCCTGGACGTATTACAGCGGCGACGAGTACGGCGAAACGCTGCGGCTAGGGCACACCCATCCGGGCCTGTCGGCTACGGGGACCAGTACGCTGCTGGCGATTGTGCAGGCAGCGCAGGGGAAAACGGAAGCGGTGTCGTTAAACGACATTCAGCAGCCCATTGTCCAGGCGTCGGTTGGCGCTTTTGAAGGCGGCGTAGCCTGGTTCAGCAGCGATACGGATGGCCTGGGACAGGCGATGGCGGAGCGAGGTCCCAGTTTCCTGGGCGCGGGCATCATGTATGAAAGCACTGTCCTGCAATATGGCAATGGCAGCGATCCGGATGGGCTGGTGCCTATCTACCCCTTTGAGGGCACGTTTGTGGCGGCTCATCCAGCCTGTATTGACCGGGATGCCAGCAGTGAACAGCGGGCGGCTGCCGGCATTTTCCGCGATTATCTGATCAGCGCCGCGGCGCAAGAACTGGCTGCTGCCAAAGGGCTGCGTCCCGTCAACAGCAGCGTCCAGGCGTCCGCGCCGCTGGATGCCGCGCATGGCGCCGACCTGTCCCAACCACAAGTCGTGTTTGGCGCGCCCACCGTGGAGACGCTGTACTTCATTCAGGAACTATGGCAGACGGCGCGCAAAGACGTTAACCTGGTGATGTTGTTGGATGTATCTGGCAGTATGGAAGGTTCCAAGATGGAAAACATGCGCCAGGCAGCTATTCAGTTTGTGCAGCAGATGGGAGATGAGGATCATCTGACGCTCATTGCATTCTCGAATGTCCTCAACGTCGTGGCTGACCACCAGCAGGTGGGCCTGGCGCGGGAAATCATCATCGCGGAAATTGAGGCGTTAGATGCGCGGGGAGACACAGCCCTTTATGACGCCATTGGCTTGGGGGCGGAAAAGATTGCCGAAACCAGTTCATCACAGACTGCCAATGCGCTGGTGGTGTTAAGCGATGGGCTGGATACGTATAGTTTTCGTTACAGCTTTGACGAGGATTTAATCAATGCCGCCACAGCCAACGACACGACCGTATTCACGATTGCCTATGGTTCAGACGCTGATGAGGCGTTGATGCAAGAATTGGCGCAGCGGGCTTTTGGGAATTTTTATCTGGGGGATGAGGCGAGTATTGCCGGCATTTACCAGGAAATGTCCGCCGCGTTTGGCGGCAGCCTGGGGGTCGGTCGTTGATGGCTCACAAAAATGGGCGTCAGTCCCGCTGTAGACGGGGCTGACGCCCATCACGCTCAGGGCAAACCTGCGCTGTTACCCTTCTCCCCGCCCAAAACGCTCAAAATAATGATGCGGGTCCGATGTGTGTACATACACCCACAAATCATTAGGCGCGCCGGCTGACCAGTTGTACACCCACTCTGCCGCCAAGGGTGGCATATTCACGCAGCCGTGGCTGTGTTTATAGCCAAAACGATCGTGCCAGTATGCCCCATGCAGGGCGATTTCCATTACCTTGTCAAAATACATGGTGTGGGGCACATCCTCCACCATGTAATAATCCACTTTGCCCTCAGCCCCATCCATCATCGTCTCGTCCCACCGGTCCCATACCTGGAATAACCCTTCGCGCGTGGGCCACCAGTTCAACCCGCTGGAGATGAGTGAAGCGTACACCAGGCGGTCGCCCTCGTAGGCGGCAAATGTCTGTTCGTACAGGTCTACCTCAGTCCAAAATTCATTTTCGCCAACTTCTGCCGGGCGCGGGCTGGGGTCAACCAGGCCGACGTACGTCTGGCGTATCCAGCGATCGCCGCCAATGTTGTACCAGATCCAGTTGTCATCTTCGGGCACAACCTGAGCCTCAAAGACCTGGAAGAAAGTGTACCGCTCTAGCTGCGAAAAATTGGGGTCGGGTTCACCGCCTGGGGTGCTGCTGGGGCGCACGCGCGCCAGGATCCAGCCAAACGGGTGCTGTGGCGGGCTGGCTAACACCACGCCCGCAAATTCCGATATTTTGACGGGACGGATGGCGTTTTCGGGCACGTATTGACCCGGATTGATCATGTACCACAACTCCCCCTGATCATTTTGCAGGGGGTAGTTAACCGTTACGTAGAAGAATCCCCGCCCCAGGTTATACAACGGCGCTACGGCTGTGGTAGGTTCCGGGTAGACGTTAACGTGATCTTCCAGGTAGGCGTAGGTGCGGCGGCTGAGCAGACTGTCTGTTACTGGCGGCGGCGGCACAAATTGGGGTGGGGTGGGCCTGGTATTACAAACGTAGCCCAGGCTGGTGGAGTGGAAATAACATTGGGCTGCCGCCGCCGGGCGGGCGGCGAGCAACAACCCAGACGCTATCACGATGGCGCAAATTAGAAATAAAGCCGGCTTTCGCATGATTTTTCAGTCTCCATGTAGCGATGAACGGATAGGAATGCTGGTAGGCTGATATGAGTTCAGGCGGGATGCAGAATGCGCCCGCAACTGCCGCAGAAGACCAACTGACCCTCGGCGGCTTCGCGTACCTTGTTGGCGGAAACAACCACGCGACAGCCCTGGCACATATTTTGTTTCAGGGTGACGACGGCGATCCCGTTCCGTTGTTTGCGGATTAACCGCTCGTATTCCGTTAACAAATCAGCGTCAATCATGGTGATTTGCTGTTGGCGATTTTGCTGCAATTTCTTGATGCGCGCAACTAATTCGCCTTGTTCCTGTTGCAGCCGCGCTTGCTCTTGCTGCCATGCGGTTTCGATTTCTTGCCAGACAGCAGCGGCAGCCTCGTTGGCGGCGGCAGTGTCGTCCACCATGATCATGGCTTCCAGAAGCTCGTCTTCCAGATTGGCCCGCTGGCGTCCCAGAGAGTCCAGGCTGAGCTGCAGGTCAGTTAATGCTTTTGGATTTTTGACGCTGCCTGAATAAAGCTGATCCTCAGTTTGCTTCTGCTTGTTCTTAATATCTTGCAACGCCAGGTTGCGTTCGCGCTGCTGCTTTTGCCACCTTTCCAATGCCGCTGCCGCCGCCTGGGCGGCAGTGCGGGCAGCGCGCACGGTTTCCGGTTCTTTTTGTCCCTCAACCACATCTACCAGGCGGCGCTTCGCCTGGAGAATTTCCGTATCTATTTGTTGTAGCTGATACAGGTTTGCGATTTGGGCGCTCATACCGTTGGAGCCAGGAAATTGTGTAAAACGATTTTCAAAACCGCTTTACGCGGGAAGACGAAAAACTGCGCCTGTTCTTTCTTTATCATACCATGAAAAGTCTGCAGTGGGGTATGATTGCCGGCAATCATACCCCAAAACAGGGTATGGCTCCAACAGATCGGATAAAGCCCTTTACTTTATCAGTCGGATCGCGGTCGCAGGCGGGCGGCAAACTGGCGCAGTTGGTGGAAGCTGACAGGTTTGACCAATACCAGGTCTGCCTGCTGCTGTAAGGTCGCCGCCAGGCCAGAATCGGCGGTGGCGATGATCAAACGGGCGCGTTGGAGGCTGCCGCTATCCTGGATAGCGGGCAAAACCTGCTTGCCAGAGACGCCAGGCAAGTGCATATCTAAGACGATCAGGTCAGGCGTCACGGTTGCCAGCACCTGCATGGCTGTTTCGCCATCGCCGATCACTTGTGTCGTATAGCCAGCCATCTGCAGCGCCTGGGCAAAGATGGTAGCCAGGGTGTCGTCGTCCTCAATAACCAGGGCAACAGGTTGGGTCATGTGGCAGCCTCCATCGTATCTTCCTGGAGGGGCGCGGTGGCTTGTTGCAGCGGCAAGGTAACGGTGAAGGTGCTGCCTTGCTGGGGAATGCTTTCGACGGTGATTTCTCCAGCCATCAGGGTAACGAGTTGTTTGACGATAGCCAGCCCCAGCCCCATCCCTTTTTCTGACTCTGTGGGGGGATGGTCGGCTTGTTGGAAGGGCTCGAAGATCTGGTCGTGCAGGGCTGGGGGGATGCCAATGCCGGCATCTTTCACCGCCAAAGCCCAATGCCCTTCATCCGGACAAAACACCCTGATCTCGATTTGCCCGCTGGGGGTAAACTTGATGGCGTTGTCTACCAGATTGACCAATATTTGAAACAGGCGGGTGGCGTCTCCCAGTAGTGCCTCAGGCACATTAGCATCAATCTGCGTGGTTAAGGTCAGTTTTTTGGCTGCCGCTGCCGCTTCACTTGTTTCTACCACCTGCTGCAACAACGCCCTTATCTGAAAAGGAGCGACTACCAGAGTGAAAGCCTCCTGCTCCAGGCGAAACTGCTCCAGCATGTCATTTACCAGCCGCGTCAGGTAGCGCGAACGGTTGACGATCCTGGCTAACGCCTCTTGCTGTGACGAAGAGATTGCGCCATAAACGCCATACTCCAACATTTCTGCCAGCCCCAGAATGCCATTAAGCGGCGTGCGCAGTTCGTGTCCTACTTTTGCCAGCAGCTCTGTTTTTGCCTGCGCCAGGGCCACGGCGCGATCTGCCGCCTTTAACCGGGTAATGTCTTGCAGCAAAACAAGCCGCCCCCCTACGCGCTGTTTTTCGTTTAGAATGGGGGATATTTGCAGCGTGAAAAATTGAGCTGTAGCCGGATCACCCGCATCCGTTTGAATCCGCAGTTCCGTGTCAGCCACAACGGCATTCATATACGGCATGGCGTAATCATGCCAACGCCCCAATACCTCTGTCACAGGCACGCCAATGGCTGCCTGGTGCGCCCACCCAAAGAGCTTTTCGGCGGCGGGATTGGCGTCTACGACCACATTGTTTCTGTCCAGCACCAGCATGGCAATGTTCATGTGCTGCACGACCAGGGAGCGAGCAATTGGTGGCAAGGCAAACAGGCGCACACGCGACATGCCCAACCCGAAAATCAACATGCTTAAGGTGAAGGCGAAAGTGGTCAGGTCTAATTGGGGAATAGGGCTGAGCCGGGTCAGGTACAGGGCGTTGGCAATCCAGGGGAGAGCCGGACTGAGCAGCAAGATGGTCAACTGCCAGCGGTAAAGGGCTGCCAGCCCGCGCAGGGCCAGAAAGAGACTGAGGGAACCCCAAAATAACAGTGTATAGCTGTATAGAAAGAAGAGAAACCAGCCAGGCCCATAGCGAGCGTCAAACGTGGCAAATGGGCCATTGGTGTTTAGCTCAATGGCGACCCAAAAAAGATGGTGGCGTTCGTTGGTGAAAGCCAGGGCAATAGCCAGCAGGGGGATGATAAACAGGGCAAGCACGCGCCGCCGCGTTGTCCACTGAAAACGACCAGCATAGCTTTGGGCAAACAGAAACCAGCCCACAGGCAGCGTGGTAATGCCCAGGTATTGCCACTGCGCCCAAAATGTTTTCAGGCGCAGCGTGGGGGACGTCAGTTCCAGGGCGTATAAAGTGGACCAGATGGTAATGGACAGGGCAACGCTGAAAAACCAGGTAGACCAGCTTTGCCGCTGCCGCCAGACAAGCGCAGCCATTGCCAGGGAGACGGCGGCGGAGAGAAGTAAGAGGATGGCTGCCAGAATGGTTTGCCAGTTCATA
>CAYQYJ010000030.1:17691-20319 GCA_964421605.1 uncultured Ardenticatenaceae bacterium
GACGGCGGCGGAGAGAAGTAAGAGGATGGCTGCCAGAATGGTTTGCCAGTTCATAGGTAAATAAGTTTTGTCCACCAATCAAGTCGTATGATGGGGCGTTGCTGATGCGCAATCTGCACGTGACAAGTACAGTCTACTGGCGTCTGGCGAGTGTGTCAATCCTTCTCAAGTCATTGGCGCGGAAGAATGAGGCGGTGCATAACTCTGGGGCGGGCCTGTTACGTGTTCTGCCGGCAAACAGGTATAATTCCGTTATGGTTAATCGTGTTTTGCAGTTGGAAGAAGCGCCTTACAGTCAGGAAGATGCGGAGTGGGATGCTTTTGTGGCGGCCCATCCGCACGGCAGTCTGTTGCAAACCAGCCGTTGGGCGCGCCTGAAAGGGCGTTTCGGCTGGTCAGCGCGGCGGGTGTGGCTGCGGCAAGATGGACGGCTGGTGGCTGGGGCGCAGATATTGTTCCGTTCTGTCGCTTTGGGGATCGTGCGCATGGGGTATATCCCTCACGGCCCGCTGGTAAACTGGGCGGATGACGAACAGGTATCGGTGCTGTTTCATCAAATTGACGTGGCGGCGTATCAGCATCGCGCCGGCATTCTCAAATTTGAACCCTTGCTCTGGCAAGATGAGTTGGGTTCACAGCGCTGGATAGAGCTATGCCGGCAGCACAACTGCCTGCCCCACACCGATACCGTGCAGCCCCCACAAACGCTCCTGATTGACCTGCGCCCCACGCCTGACGAGATTTTGCAGCGCATGAAGCAAAAAACCCGTTACAACATTCGCCTGGCTGCCCGGAAGGAGGTTGTCGTGCGCCGCGGCGACGCCCACGACCTGCCTGCTTTCACGCAAATGATGCAGCTAACGGGGCAGCGCAACAGCTTTGGCGTACACACCCCGCGCTATTACCAGGACGCCTATGATCGTTTCGCTCCCGACCATGTTGGCTTTTTCCTGGCGGAATATCAGGGGCAGCCTTTGGCTGGAGTGATGGCGTTTGCCTGTGGTCAGCAAGGCGCTTACCTGTACGGCGCATCTAATGACCAGGAACGACAACGAATGCCGGCTTATGCGGCGCAGTGGGCGGCGATACAGTGGGCTAAAGAACAGGGCTGTACCTATTACGATCTGTGGGGCGTGCCTGATTACCCCGAAGCCGAGTTAGAAGCCCGTTTTGAGACGCAGCACGACGGACTGTGGGGGGTGTATCGTTTCAAGCGCGGTTTTGGCGGCGAACTGCGCCGTACGGTGGGCAGCGCCGACCGCGTTTATAATAAGATGTTGCATCGCCTCTACCAATGGTATCGTCGGCGGTCTGCGCCGCCGGCGGCGACTGATGGGGAGGCTTGACATTACGAACCTACAACTGGCTGCTTCTGCTGCCGAGTGGGAGCGTATTCTGCTGGCGCTGCCCACTTCCCACGCCCTGCAAAGCTGGACCTGGGGCGCATTCAAGAGTCGCTGGGGTTGGTCGGCGCAACCCTGGTGGCTGCCTGCCGCTAATGGTTCCCCTGCCGCCGCTGCTTTGGTGTTACAACGTAAGCTGCCGCGCCTGCCTTTTGCTATCTTGTACGCACCTAAAGGTCCCTGCCTGGATTATGCCGATGCGCCGCTGCGGCAGCGGATGTTGGCGGAACTGGCGCGCCTGGCGCGGCGGCAAAAAGCCATTTTCATTAAAATTGACCCGGACGTGCCTGTCAGCCGCGGTCTGGAACCTGAAACCCAAGTGGCAACAGGGCAGCAATTCCTGGCGGAACTCAAGCAACATGGCTGGCGCTTTTCTGATGACCAGATTCAGTTTCGTAACACGGTGGAATTAGACCTGACCCCGCCTGAAGAGCAGTTGTTGGCGGCTATGAAACAAAAGACGCGCTACAACGTGCGTCTGGCGGAACGCAAAGGGGTGACGGTGCGCGCGGGCGGGCTGGCAGATTTGCCGCTGCTGGCGCAGATGTATCGGGAGACGGCAGCGCGGGATGGTTTTACTGTTCGCCTGCCTGCTTACTATCTGGATGCGTGGGCGTCCTTTCTGCGCGATGGTTTGGGACATCTGCTGCTGGCGGAATACGATCAGCGCCCGCTGGCTGCCGTTTTCCTGGTGAAATATGGGCAGCGCGCTATTTATATGTATGGCGCTTCTGCCGAAGCTGAACGGCAGCGAATGCCCAATTATTTGTTACAATGGGAAGCGGTGCGTTGGGCCAAAGCGCAAGGTTGTGCGGTCTATGACTTTTGGGGCGCGCCTGACGAGTTTGTGGAAAGCGACCCGCTGTGGGGCGTCTGGCGTTTCAAAGCAGGTTACAACGGTGAGATAGTCCGTCACGTAGGGGCCTGGGACTATCCGGCGCGCCCTTTTTTCTATTGGCTGTATACCGTTGTCATTCCTCAATACGTCGCTTTTTTGCGACAGAAAGGTGAAACTATGACAGCCTGAGCCAATAAGCAAAGGCTGGCGCAGACAAACCCCGCAGTGACACTGAGCAGATGACGCAGTTTTATAGTGTGCCATTGTAGCCCGATTTTCCGAAATCGGGCGGACGATTTTGGAAAATTGCCCTACTATTTATGAAGGAGGCGTTATGACCCGGACTATCGTTGTGCTGGAAGGGGACCAGACTGGACAGGAGTTGCT
>CAYQYJ010000031.1:0-20274 GCA_964421605.1 uncultured Ardenticatenaceae bacterium
TGGTGGTGGGAAAACGTGGCTGCCCTGAATGAAATCGAAGTCATTGGGCGCGCCGCCGCCGCATCGCCTGCTGCTTTGCAGCACTTCTACCTGCCTTCCCTGTATCGGTAGCCATCCCCCTCAGATTCAGTAGATCCAAAATCTGCTACGAATGACGCGAATTTTACGAATTAGATGCCTTTTTTCGTGAAATTCGTGGCAAAAATCTGGATCTACTAAATCTGGTCTATCAACCAAAATCTCGCGCGCCTCCAGACGCTTTTGCACCCTCTTGACAGGCAGCAAGTGTGGTAAAATAAACACACTATGCCGATTCGCGTGTTGTCTGAACAGCTTGCTTCGCAAATTGCCGCGGGTGAGGTGGTGGAGCGCCCTGCCTCGGTAGTGAAAGAGTTGGTGGAGAACGCCCTGGATGCCGGGGCCACGACCATCAACGTAGACGTGCGCGCTGGCGGACGGAAGCTGATCCAGGTGGCGGATGACGGCGAAGGAATTTCGACATCCGATGTCCAAACCGCGTTCAAACGCCACGCTACCTCCAAACTGCAAAGCATCGAAGACTTGAACCACATTGAAACGCTGGGCTTCCGCGGCGAAGCCCTGGCGGCTATTTCCGCTGTCAGCCAGGTGACGGTGGTGACGCGGGCCGCAAGGGAGACGAGGGGCACGCGCCTGACGCTGGCTGGGGGCCAACTGCTCGGCCAGGAAACGGTCGGCGCGCCGCAAGGGACGGTTATTGCCGTTGAAAACCTGTTTTACAACGTCCCCGCCCGTCTCAAGTTCTTGAAAAGCATAGCCACCGAGCGCCGCCTGATTGATGAATTTGTTACCCGTTACGCCCTGGCTTATCCTCAGGTGCGTTTCCGTCTGACGCACGATGGGCGAATTGCCTTTCAAAGCAGCGGCAGCAACAATCTGCGCGACGTATTGGCGGCTGTCTACGGGCCGGAAACAGCCCGCGACCTGCTACCTATCAGCAGTGCGGCTGCCGTAGACGACGAGGACGCTGCGGCGCCAGAAACGCCAGACGCCCCCTTTCCGCTTTCCCCGCCGCTGCCGCGCCATCAGGTAACGGTATCGGGCTTTGCCGGCCCGCCCAGTTTGCACCGCTCTAATCGCAGCCAGATTACGTTGTTTGTCAACGGGCGCTGGATCAAAGACAACTCCCTCACCTATGCTGTCTTGCAGGCGTACCACACCTTGCTGCCTGTGGGCCGTTATCCGGTCGCCGTTATCTTTATTAGTTTGCCGTATGACCTGGTAGACGTAAATGTGCATCCGGCTAAGACTGAAGTGCGTTTTCGCCAGGCAGGGGCTGTTTTTAGCGCCGTGCAGCGCGCGGTGCGGGAAACGGTGGTCGCCGATGCGCCCGTACGCGGTTTTACGCAGATGCGACCAGAGGGCGTTTTTAGCTGGGGGGGATCGATAAACCGTCCTTCTTTTGCCCGCCAGGACGAAGCGGGGCGCGTGCCCGCAGGCCATCTACATGGACAAATGAATCTGGAATTTCCGCGCGCCGCCCCGGTCGCCCCATTTATGCCGCGTCCCGATGGGTATGAGCGCCTGCCGGCAGCGGCGGATGATGACGACCTGGGCGGCGAACGGCTGCCTGTGATGCGCGTGGTGGGGCAGGTGGGAACAGCTTACATCGTCACCGAAGGGCCAGACGGCTTGTTCCTGATTGATCAACACGCGGCCCACGAACGCATTTTATATGAGCAGTTTATGGACGCCTGGAACCACCAGCAGGTGGCTTCCCAGGGGTTGGTGGCTGGGGCTGCCGTGTATGTTACACCGGCGCAGGCTTCTTTATTGGAGGAGTATCTGGCAGCGCTGCATAAACTGGGTTTTGCTATAGAGTTGTTTGGTCCGAACAGCTTTATGGTGCGCGCCATCCCCGCCATTCTGATTCACCAGGACCCGGCTAAAGCTGTGCTGGCGGTGGTGGAAGAGTTAGAAGAGGACGACAGGCGAGCGCCTTTACAGAACCAGATTGAAGCGCGCCTGATCCGGCGGGTGTGTAAAACGGCCGCTGTCAAAGCCGGGCAGCCGTTGGCTCTGGCGGAGATGCAGGCTATGATCCAGCAGCTAGAGCAATGTCGCAACCCCCATACCTGCCCTCATGGCCGCCCCACGCTTATTCACATTTCGCTGGCGCAGTTGGCGCGCGGTTTTGCGCGCACGTGATCGCTGGCTTTCATTGCTGACCATGAATCAGACTGGGTTTTCCGCACACGCATATCACACGGGTCGCACAGTGGGTAAGTATACCCTGGAGACGTTGATTGGGCGCGGCGGGATGGCCGAGGTTTACCGTTCCTACCATCCAGAGTTGGAACGCAACCTGGCTATCAAGATTATCCATCCCTTTTTAACAGAGGATGTGGGGTTTGTCGAGCGGTTTCGCCGTGAAGCGCGCGCCGCGGCTTCGCTGCGCCATCCGCACATCGTGCAGATTTATGATTTTGATGTGACGCCGGATGGACTGTATTACATGGTCATGGAATATGTTGCCGGCATTCCCCTGGACCAATACCTGCGCCCGCCGCGTACCCCCATGTCTCTGCCTGAGACCCTTTCCCTGTTTACCCAAATCGCCAGCGCCGTGCAATATGCCCACCAACATGGCATCGTCCACCGCGATATCAAACCAGGCAACATTTTGCGCCACGAGACGGGCGATCTGTACCTCAGTGACTTTGGTCTGGCGCAAATCATGGGGACGCAGCGTCTGACCCAAAGCGGCATGACCTCCGGCACGCCTGCCTACATGGCCCCGGAGCAGGTCTTGGGCCAGCCGGTGACGCCCGCCAGCGACATCTACGCCCTGGGCGTACTCCTGTATGAAATGTTGACGGGCGCGCGTCCTTACGAGGGGGAAACCGGCGCCGCCATCATGGTGCGCCAGGCGACGCAGCCGCCGACGCCTCCCAGCCAATGGCTGCCCACCCTGGCGCCAGAGGTGGAAGCGGTCATTTTACGTGCTCTCGCCCGCGATCCGGCGCAGCGTTTTGCCAGCGTGATGGCTATGTTGGCGGCGCTGAACCAGGCCGTAGGCGTGACCGGGGCCGACACCATCGCTGTACAGCCGTTGAGCGTGAGCGCGCCTGCCGGCATTTCCACCCCGCCGCCTGTCGCCTCACTTCCCCAGCAGAAAGCCCGCGCCCGCCGCTTCAACTGGCGTTGGTTCTTGCCCGCCCTGCTCCTGCTGGCAGCGCTGTTAGGCGGCTCCTATATACTGCGCCAATCTGCGGCGTCAGAGGCGACGCCAACGGCAGCCGGCAGCGTCGCCGTTACAACCACCATAACAGCCAACTCAACGACTGCGCCCACGCTGATAGCGGCAGCGCCAACGGATATGCCTGTCCGTCCTGGCATGGTCTTTATTCCTGCCGCCTCTTTTCTCCAGGGAGATGATGCCGGCAATCACGACGAAGCCCCCACCCACCTCGTAGAACTGGACGCTTACTTCATGGACCTGACCGAGGTCACCAACGCCGCCTACGCCAGTTTTGTCGCCGCTACGAGCCACCCTGCGCCGCCAACCTGGCAGCAGCCGGAACCGTCCTTATGGCAAGTCACGGCTACCAACGCTTATGCCGTGGGCAGCCCGGCGGACCGTTACAGTTTTGACGGTCAACTGGTGCAGCCTGGCGAAGGGACGCTAACAATGACCCTGGACGCCGATAACGACACGGGGCTGCTGGTGGCTACCTTTACGGGTTCCATCCAGCCGACAGCCAACCAGCGACTAAACGGTCATTTGCGCATTGAACAGCATACGTTTGCCGGGCGTTCCGCTTTTCAAGAGGGGGGTATCGGGGACTTTGTGGTGATGCACGGGCTTAGCGGCAATGAGACCCCCGTTTATCCAGAGTTGCTGTCCTATCTGGCTACCTGGGGACTGGCAGACGTTTATTTCAACGATGAAATTCTCTATCGCAACGTGGGCATTCACGTGATGTACAGCGACGGCGTGCGCACGCCCGAACATTTTGTGCCGCGGGCTAACGGCGCCTGTTGCTTTTCCGAACGGCAGCCGGGCGACAGCCGGCTAGATGCCGGCACGCGCCAGGTGTCCGTGTGGGTCTTTCAGGACAGCTATGATTATGAGGTTCCCAGCAACATCTGGATTGACCTTTACTACGCACAAGTCACCCCCCAGCAGGAACCAGCCTTCGTCGGCCCGCCCGCTTACCCGGCTGGCTTGGGCGAACATCCTGTAAGCCAGGTCAGTTGGCAGGACGCCGCCGCTTATTGCCAGTGGCGCGATGCTCGCCTGCCCACGGAAGCCGAATGGGAATACGCCGCCCGCGGGCCGCAGGCATTTATGTATCCCTGGGGCAACGACAAGAGCGCCGCCGCTGCTAACGTGGGCAACGCCTTTGATACCACCCTGCCTGTCGGTATTTTCCCTGCCGCCGCTTCCCCCTTTGGCCTGCAAGATATGGCGGGCAACGTGTGGGAATGGGTCGCCGACTGGTATGATGCCGACTACTATGCCCAGGCCCCCGCGCAGAACCCCACCGGCCCGGAGACAGGCGCAGCCAAAGTGGCGCGCGGCGGCAGTTTCCGCTTATTCGACCTGCTGGGGCGGGATGAAACGCGAACAACTTATCGGCGGGCCGCGAATCCAGAGCTGACTGTAGAAGATATCGGTTTTCGCTGCGCTGCTTCCCTGCCAGACGAAGAGTCATAATGCCTATGAAGTCGAAGGGGTGGTGGGCGTTGCCTTTATGCCTGGCCCTCTACCTGTACTGGCCCACCCTGCGCCTGCCCCTGATATACGACACCCTCCTGCACATCCGCATCGCCAAAGAGCTGACCCTCGCTTCCGTCTGGCTGCCCACCGAAGCCTTTGGTTTTTACCGTCCGCTCACCTTCCTGCCTTTCCTGCTCATCAAACCGCTGTTTGGTTATTACCCTGCCTGGCTGCTGCATGGTCTGAACGTTAGCCAACATGCCTTAAACGCCTTGCTGCTCACCTGGCTGTCATGGCGATTGTGGCGTAACCAGCGCTGGGCTGTGTTATCCGGCTTGCTGCTGGCGGCTTTTCCCTTTTCCTACCAGGCGGTAGCCGTCTACGGCCATAACGTCCACCCTACTACGACCAATTTGCTGCTGCTGGGGCTGCACGCTTTCCTGAGCGCGTTGGCTGCCGCGCGCCCCAGTCGTCGCTGGTTGTGGTGGGGACTGACCCTCCTTTTATTTGCGTTGGGGGTGCTGAGTCATGAATCAGGCTTGTTATTTGGCCCGTTGGCGGCGCTGGTCGCCTGGCAGACAGACACGGGGCGGCGGCGTTGGCTCAAACTCCCCGCCACTGTCTATGGACTAACAGCCGCAGGCATACTCTATGCTGTTGCTTACCAGTTCTTGCCTATTACACGCGCGCCGCAGGCAACGGCTGGCATGGCTGATAATCTCAGCTTCAAGGCGCTTTATCTGCTGCAAGCCCTGGCCCATCCTTTTACCTGGTTTGCCCACGTCTGGCCCAGCCTCCCTGCCGCCGGGATTATTCTCGGCAGCGTCGCCGCGACGCTGCTCCTGGCTGCTTGGGCTGCCCGCCCGCCAGCCAATCGCTTCCCTTTACTCCTGGGCGGCGGCTGGTGGTTGTTGGCTTCCCTCTTAATTGCCGTTCCCCTGCCGGCTGATTATCTCCTGCACGGCCCGCGCCTGCTGTACGTTAGCAGCGTGGGTCTGGCGCTGCTTTGGCCCGCGCTGTTGTTCCCGCGCGGCTTAAAAAAAGGGGCGCGCCTGGGCGAACTGGTTGGAGCGGCGGCGATATTGTTTATTTTGATCAGTGGTAGTCTGTTTGTGCGCAGCCGCGTAGATGCTTATGTCAAATTAACCAGCCCCTTGGTCGCCGCCCGTGCGGCGCTGGCTGAGGCGGGAGAGGATGAAGCGGTGCTGTGGGTCAATTTGCCGGCATGGATCGCCCCTCCGCGCAATACCTACCCCCTGGGCGCTGAATTTGTATCCATGTTGGGGCCTTATCTGTTTGTGGAGGAGCTAACCGAAGAAAATGGTTTGGGGCGGCGGCCCACATGGGCTGTGGCGCTGCCCGATTTGCTCACGCAAACGGGGTATGGTTATGGCGTCCACGAGCAAACGCCATTTGCACAGGTAGCCGGGCAATGGGGGACGGGGACGCGCGTGATTATTTCTCGTTACGATAATGCCGGCGTCGTCGCCCAGGTTGCAGGCCGCATTCAACCGCGCCAAAATACCCCGCCGCTAGCCCGTTTGGGCCCTTACGAACTGGCTGCCGCGACAACACATCAGTGTGAGGGACGTATAGAGGCTATGTTGACCTGGCGGCAGTCCGGGGAGGAGGGCATACCCGTGGCCACTTCCCTATTCGTGCAGGCGCTTGATGCCAGCGGACAGCTAATAGCCCAGGCCGATGGGCCGCCGTTGGGGCTGCGCCCCGACCTGCTCTCCTTAGGTCTCGATTGGGAAGCGGCAGAGATGCGCCAGTTTTCAGCCCCACCTGTCGCGGCGCTGCTGGTAGGCGCTTATGATTATGGCAGCGGGCAACGTTATCCCGCTTACACGGCTGCTGGCGCTCCCCTTCCCGACAACGCCCTTCGTCTTCCCCTTCTCCCTTGCGCCGCCGCTGCGCCGTGAGCGACTATTCGGTTTTTGGCAAATCTAGCATAAACGCCGCCAGCGTCTCAGCAGTGTATGCCTGACGCAGGAGTTGACGCAGAATATCTTGCCTGGAAAGTGCATTTAGCTGCTTTATTAGCTGATCAGGGAGCAGCCCAAAGCGCAGTTGCAGTAATTCCACGATACCCTCTCGCAATGCTTGTGCCCTGCCTTGCTCAATGCCTTGCTCAATGCCTTGCTCAATGCCTTGCTCAATCCAATAATCTGCTACTGTTTGCATAATCTCACTTCCCTGTTCATCTAGTGCCGCCTGGACGGCGGCAATCATCTCCTCTGGAGCCAGATGTGCGCTGGCCCTGCCAATATAATACAACACTGTTCCCAGATACTCCAGCGCTGTTTTTGTTTTTGCCAGATCGTTAAATAAGGCGAATATATCCGACAGTCTTTCCCGCAGCAGGGGATCGAAAATGTACTTTAGCACCAGCAGGCCAATTTGCAGATGAAGCGCGCCGCGTATCTCATCGTCGCTGAAGGTGGACAGGTCATGTAGCTCGTAGCCAAAAGCCGGCCAGTAAGGACGAAGTGCTTCAGGTCCCGTGAAAAGGCCATCGAAGTTAAGCGCAATACGCCATCGTTCGCGTCCATGATAGACTACGACAGGCACGATTGGTCGGAGCGGATGCCCGGCGCGGCTGTCGCGTTCCCAAATGCGCGTCAGGTAGCGTAGCAGTTGCAGAGGCGTTTGTGGATCGGCGTAGCTCTTATGCTCTAACAGCAAGTAGATATGGGCGGTCTGTTCATTTTCCAACGTGACTTGATACAAGAGGTCGGCAAACTGTTCTTGCAAGTCGGCGTCTATGAAGCTGCCAGATTGCAGTGTCAAGGTGTCCAGGTTGAGCGATCGAACAACGGCCTGAGGTAGATATTGCGCAAAGAAATCGCGGGCAACGTCCAGGCGCGAGAAAGTCTCTTTGAAGAAACGATCGTGAGGGTTAGTTAGTTCTGTCATGCCGGCGAATTATACTCCAAGGTTGTGGAGATAGAATGCGTATCACCTGGGACGACCATTAGCTGCCGTATCGCACGACATAAGCGGCAATGCCAAAGGCGACGGCTACATTGAGCGAGCGTTTATGCCCCTGCATGGGGATAGGCAATACCCGATCACACAAGGCCAGTATGTCGGGATCAATACCTGCTACTTCGTTGCCTACAATGAGCGCGATGGAGTGATAAGAAGGGAGCGCAGCGGTGAAGATAGAGTTTGTTTGTGACTGGCTATCGGGTGAGCCATCTTCTTCAATGGCCCATAACTGGCAGCCGGACGCTTGCAGCATTTGGGCGGCGTGCAGCCCATTGGCGTGGTAGGTCCAGGGTACACTGTGTTCAGCTCCCAGGGCTGTCTTGTCCATTTTAGGATGATGGGGGGTAGGCGTGATGCCGCCTAAATGGAGATGGGATATACCGCTGCCGTCCGCAATGCGAAACATGGACCCGACGTTAAATACGCTGCGAATATTGTCCAACAGCGCCACAACCTGGGGCCCGGGTTGGCTGCTTCCGCCTGGGTTGGCTTCCTGGCGCAGATAACGCTCACTGACCAGGCGCGTCATGCTCCCACAGCGAGGACATAACGCGGCCGGGCGTTCCTTTTCCAACACGGGGTAGCGAAAGAAACAATCCCTATTCTCACATTCGCGTATCTGAATCCACATGAGACCCTCCAGGCAGGTGGACATTGCAGCCAGAGCGCTTATTATACCACCAGGCAGCGCCTGGCTATGGCAGGCTGGATCGTCCGTTGGCCTGCGCAGACGTTGACCCGATGCGCCCGAACCCGTATGATCAGCCAGTGTCGCTGGCGCGATAGTGAAAGATGCAATGAACGAAACGCAAACGCCTTCCCCGATTCGCAACCAGGTTCAGCCTGTGGACAGCATGGCTAAACCACACACTGCCCGTTTAGGGCTGCGGGCGGCGCTGCTGTTGATTTTGCTGGTGGGGGCGGGGCTGCGGCTGGCTGGCTCCCAAATTTCGCCGCCAGGTTTGTCCCATGACGAAGTGGCAAACTGGTTGATTGTTCAGCGAATTTTAGCCGGACAGCACGCCGTTTACTTCACGGAAGCGTATGGGCACGAGGCAGGTTTTCATTATCTACAGGCGGGTACTGTCATTCTGTTGGGGGATCATGCGCTGGCGCTGCGATTGCCGGCAATGTTTGCCGGCATTCTCCTCATCTCCGTCACCTACATCCTTCTGCGCCGCCTCTTTGGGCCCGCTACCGCGCTCATGGCGGCAGCCTTGCTGGCGGTGTTGTTCTGGCCCATCTTCTTTAACCACCAGGGCTTGCGCGCAAACACCTTGCCTGTCGTTTCTGGATTGTCTGCCTACTTTTGGTGGCGAGCCTGGCAGGAAGGGCGCTGGCGGTGGTGGGGGATTGCCGGCATTCTCGCCGGCCTCAGCCTCTACACCTACATGGCTGCCCGCGCCGTGCTGCTGTTTTATGCCCTCTACCTCATCTATTTGCTGCTGTTCCACCGTCCACACGTGAAAGTACGCTGGCGGCAGGTACTCCTCTTTTGGGGTTTGCTGGCGTTAACAGCGCTGCCTCTGGTTCTGTTTCTGCTGCGTATCCCCAACGCCGAATTCCGCATTAGCGAAATTGACGCCCCGCTGCGGGCGCTGCAAGCGGGCGATTGGCGTCCAGTGTTGGCTAACACCCTGCGCTTTTTAGGCATGTTTGGCTTTAGCGGCGACCCCTTGTGGCGGCAGAACGTTGCCGGCATGCCCGTCTTCGATCCCGTGATGGCTGCCCTGTTTTATGCCGGTTTGGGACTGGCTTTCTGGCGCTGGCGCGATAACCGCTATGCCTTTGTGCTTCTGTGGCTATTGGTGGGCGCGGTACCCAGCATAGTCACCATAGACGCGCCTAGTTTCATTCGTATAAGCAATAGTTTGCCCGTTGTCGCCTTTTTCCCCGCGCTGCTTATGCACAGTTCTGCCCAGTTATCCACAGTTTTTCCCCAGTTATCCACAGTTTTGGGGAAAAACGGGCTTAAAATGTTAATCAATAGCCTATGGGTTTTATTGATTCTATTGCATATAGATCGCAGTGCAGAGGCGCTTTTTGACACCTGGCCCGCGCAGGCAGAGGTGCAGTTTGTGTGGCAGCAGGCATTGACAGACGTGGGCCGGGCGATAGATACGGCTGCGACAAATGGGCCAGTGGCTATAGGCGGTTGGTCGCCCGACACCATGGATCCGCCCACGATGCAGTTGTCTATGCGGCGGCGGGATGTACGCCTGGTCTATTTCTATCCCCAACGCACCCTGATTGTGCCCTTCTCCGCCACAGGGCAGCCCATTCGCATCGTTCACCCGGCTATACTGCCCCTGGATGCCGCCCTGGCGGCCCGGCTGCAAGCCTGGGGCGCGCCGCCGCAGTCGCCGGGCAGTTTTACGCTCTACCAGTTACCCGCGCTGCCGGCTGTCCAGCCGCAGCAGTCCGCCGCGGCGGAGTTTGGCGGCCAACTGCGCTTATTGGGTTATGATTGGCTGCCGGCAACCCCTCTCGACACACTGGAACTGGTGACTTACTGGCAGGTGTTGGCTCCCACTGCCGCCCCGCGCCGCCTGTTTCTGCACGCGCTGACGGCTGCCGGGGAGCAGGTGGCGCAGGAGGATGGGCTGGAAGCGCCCGCCGCTTACTGGCAAGCCGGGGATTTGATCTTGTTCCACCATCGCCTGGACGTGACAGGCCTCCCCGTTGACCGGTTGGCATTAGGCGTCTATGAGCCGCCTCTCGGCCCGCGGCTGCTCCTGCCCGATGGTCGGGACTCTCTGCTTATCCCTTTGCCGCGCCCTTAACCGCCCGCCTGATCTTTTTCCTCGTCTTGCTTGCGCTTTTTTTCTAACAGACGCGCCGCCAGGGAATTGCTGCCGGCAGGCGTTGGCGCGCGCTGCGTGGAGGGGGTAACCACCGACGGCGTTTCCCCCCGCTGTTCAGCGGCTGGCTGTTTAGCGGCTGGCTGTTCAGCGACAGCGTCCTGACGCAGCACAGGCGGCGGCGCAGTGGCGGGCGGCGGGGTTTGTGCGCCCGCTCGCTCTTTGGCTTGAAACAAACGAGCCACTTGCTCCGTGCGCGACGGCGCGGCAGCGGGCTGCCAATAGCGACCTGCTGTAGCTCCCCAGGCCAGAGCCAGGTCGCGCCGCGTGATAACCAGGCGGCGCGTGGCAATGTCAAAGGGGAGTAAAACCACCGCCGCCAGCAGCAGCCAGGGCCAGATGGGGCGCACCGCCAGACTGCCAGACAGATTATGGTTGAACACTGCCAGGGGATCGCCGCTAACGTCTTGCCCCCCCGTCAGGCGAGCCGCCTCGTGCAGCAGGGCGGGATTGGCTTCTACCTGGCGATATTCGGGCGAATATCCCAGTACCCAACCGGTGGTCTGTCCCACCAGCGTCTCTTCATCCCCCTGGCTGCCCGTCACCCGCATAAAGTAGGCGCCATCCTCGCCAGGGACAAAGGCGCCTTCATAGCGACCTGGGGCAATTTGCGGCAGGGTGATTGTTTCTGTTTCGCCTGCTGGCGAAACCACGTTAACCGTCATCGCCAGGTTATTCAGAAAAGCGCCATTCCCATCGCGCGCATCCACCAGCACGCTGGCTGTTTCTTCTTGCAGCGAGACAACCGTTTCTACGCTGTTGTCCCGATCCTGACCAACGGTCCAGCGTACCGCTTGCGCCCAAAAAGCGGGAAATCCATTCCACTGCACCCATTCCGCCGCCCACCGTCCGGTTGCGTCTGAAGTCCAGGCCACCGCCCGTCCCAATCCATATTGCCAGCTTGCTAGCAGAGGGTCGCCCATATGGGTCTCCAGGATGACCTGGGCTGTACCTTTGGCGCTGGTTCCGACGTAGCCGTGCAGCGGCGGAACAGCCGTAATCCCTTGCAAGATGGGGCTGCGGGCAGCCAGGGTGGGAAAGAAGCGCTCCTCAATCAGATAGCTGCGCTGGATGGCGGTCGTTTCCTGGGTAAAGATTTGGGGCAGATTGGCTGCCCGATCGGTGAAGTGGAAGCGCCCGTTACCCCGTTCCGCCATTTGTTGCAGCCAGGGCACGTCTGGCCCATTGCCAATGCTGACAAAGGAGATCGTGACCCCTGCGGCGGTCAAGGCGTCCAGCAGTTCGGGCACGCCCTCTTTTTGCTCTGAATCGGCGCCATCCGCCAGCACAATGATATGTTTGACCTGATTGGAGTTGCTGGCTAACGCCTGCGCTGCGGCTTCCAGGCCCGTGCGCACGTAAATGCCGCCGCCGCCGGCGCCAATCTGGCGGATGCGGGCAATGATGCTGTCCTTATCGGCGGCGGATACGGGACCAATGGGATTGTCCGGTTGGGTGTCGGTGGGAATAATGGTAATTTCGTCGAAATCGTTGAGCAACTGCACCACACGCGCCGCCCCTTCTGCCGCCAGTTGGATTTTGGTGGCTCCGCCTTCTGGCGCGCCCATGCTGCCTGACCGATCAATGACAATCACCATGCTGACAGAGGGGAATCGCTCCTGGTCTTTGATTTGCATCTCTACAGGCAGCGCTTCTTCTAATGGCGTGCCAAAATAGCCGCCCATGCCGTAGCTGGTGGGCCCGCCAACCGCGACCAGACCGCCGCCCAGATCGCGCACGTAGGTTTGCAGGGCTTCCATCTTGCGCGGCGACAAATCTCTGGCGTTGACGTTTACCAGGACGATGCTGGCGTAGTTGCTCAGGTCAGCCAGATTGGCAGACAGGCTGGCGGGCGTGGTGCGATCCACCAGCAAGCCCGCCGCTTCCAAAGCCAGGCGTAAGGGGGGGGATTCATCCAGGATAGAGACGCCGCTGGCATCCTGTCCCTCCGCCGCCGCAACCAGCAGAATGCGCGGCGGCCCGACGATTTCGGTGAAGGCGGCTAACTGGTTGTTTTGATAGGTGGTATCCTGGGTGGGCACAATCTGCGCCGTATAGCGGGCAAACTCCTGGGCGGTGGCTTGCAGCCGGACGGTGTAATTGTTGACGCCGCGGCGAAGCTGCACGGGTTCTTCGGAGATGATGCTGCCGCCAGCCAGGATGCGCAGCGATGCCGGCATATTCTCCGTACTCTCCACCGTCACCGTCAGGCGAAAAGCTTCCCCCTCGATCACCTGCGTCGGCGCATTCACATCTGTGACCATGACCTCTGTCATGTCTGGCGGGCGCGTCAGCGGAACTACGTCAATTTGCACCCCCGTTGTCGCCGCCACTCTGGCGGCGGCGATGGCGTCGCCGCCCGTAGCCGTCCCATCACTCAAAATGACCAGACGGCGGGCGCTGCCGGCAGGGAACAACGCCAGCCCCAGCCGGATCGCTTCGGCTATATCCGTATGCAACGTTTGCGGCACGGACGTAATGGGAGCCAGTTCTGCCAGCCCGCTCATGGGGCGTTCCACCAGGGCGTTAGCCCCAAAGACGACCACCGCCGCCTGATCAGTCGCCTTCATGCCCTCCACCGCCTGGCGCACAAACGCTTCCGCTTCCGCGCGCTGCGCGGGCGAGATGGAATCAGAGGCGTCTATCAGGAAAACGACAGCTAACTCATCAGCCGCGCGCACAACCTGCGCCCCCGCCAGAGACAGGGTTAGCAAAGTAACTATCAGGATGCGGATGCCCAGGCTGGCAGGTTCGCGCCAGCCGCGGCGGGTGATTTGGGCCGGGCTCAGGCGGCGCGGGCGACCAAGCCAGAAGAAGTAAGGCAGGGTTAGCAGCAAAATCAGGGCGAGGGGAGTGGCAAATCGCATTGCCTATTAGTTTATTGTGGTTTTGTGGAATAGCAAAACGGGCAGGCAATGGGGGACAGAAAACAGGCAACAGTTAACAGACAACAGCTAGAGGGTGATGGGGAAGTAGAGGGAGAAGGTGCTGCCGCTGCCGTATTCGCTGGCAGCGGTGATGCGTCCGCCGTGGCTGAGGACGATAAAACGAGCCAGGGGCAGACCGAGGCGCAGCCCATTGAGGCTGGCTGTTTTTTGCGCAGGGGACCGCTTAAATCCCATCCAGATGTCGTCCATTCTGTCGGCGGGAATCCCTACGCCTGTGTCGCTAATGTGGATGGCGATTTCGCTGCCTTCCAGGCGGCAGGAGAGAGTGACTTGCCCGCCAATGCGGTTAAACTTGATGGCGTTGTGCAGCAGGTGGCGCAGGGCTTCCTGCAAGCGCTGGCGGTCGCCGCGGATGGCGGGCAATGGCGTAGCCATGGTGGTCTCGATCTGGACTCGCCGCCCCTCAGCCATTGCCGCCAGGCTGTCCAGAGCATCTCGCAGCACGCGATCCATCTGCACGGGGGCAAAGTCGAAATCAGTTTGCTGCTCCAGGCGAATCTTAGCTCCTATAATGCTATCTACCGTCTGGCGCAGGTGGCTGCTGGCCTGATGCAGCGCCGCCAGGTCTGCCTCGGGGAATTGCTGCTGCACGCGCCGCAGATGTTCGTCTAACGTCAACAGGGGGTGGCGCAGGGATTCTGGCTGGATCAGATCCAGGAATTGGTCATACAGCGCCTGTAACTGCGTCTGGTAGCGGCTGGTGTGCGCCGCGATCTGGTGCTGCTCAAAGGCATAGCTGGCTGCCTGGTAGAGGCTGGCTTGAGACAGGGCTTGTTGCAGCAGCGGCGCAGTCTGGCTGGCAATCGTTTGCAGGCTGAGGTAGTCAAAACGGTCGTAGGGGCGGCGGCTGTTTTTGGCTGCCAGCGCCAGCAGCCCGACCAGGCGCGTGCCGGCATGGAGCGGCATATATAAATGGCGCTGCAACTGGCGCAGCGCCTGCCGCTCATCCGGCTGCATGGCAGCAAATGCGCCCATGGTGTCCACGTCATATTGCACCACAGGCGTGGCCTGCTCTCTTAGCTGCCGCACAAATGGGCTGCTGCTGTCCAGCGATAGGGTGGGGAGGGTTTGATGATTCAGTGTGACCCATGGGCGCAACAGCAAGCGACCGCCAGGGCCGTCTTCAGTGGTGTACAGCCAGGGATCCTCTGTGTGCAGCACGGTTTGCACCCTGACCAGCAGCCAGCGGCCCAACGTATCCGGATCAAACAGCGCGCCGTGGGGATCGCCGTCAGGTAGATGGTGTTGGGCGGCGCCGCCAGGGAGCGTCCTGGACCAACGCCGCTGCATTTGCTGCCCCAGCCGCAAACTGAGAAGGAGCAAAGCTGCGAAAAGAGCGGCGGCTAACAGTTGGCTGCTGGCTGAGCCCAATACGCCCAGGTCGCTGGCTTGCTGGCTGATAAACCAGATACCCAGCAGCGTAATGAGAAAGACGACGCCAGCATCTGCCCCCAGAGCGGCGATCTGGCGCCCGCTGAGGCGGATGTCGGGCAGGGGCGCGCCAGCCAGGTTGAGAGTCCCCAACACAGCAGCCAACAGGCAAATCAATGCGCCTAACTGGGGCCAGCCTAACTGCCCAGGCACGCGGGTGAAACCCAACGCCATGCCTGCCAGGAAAAGGGAGAGAGCCAGAAACCAATAAGTAAGCTGGCTGCGGAAGTGGGATTGGGGCAGGCGGCGCGCCAGGCGCAGGCTGAAGCTCCAGGCGAACATTGCCGGCAGCGCCCCACTCAGCACCCACACGCCCGCCCAGACGTCGAAGTGCCGCCAATACACGCCGCCGCGCCCCCCACGAAAGAAGATGGTGGGCAGTTGGTAGGCCCAGATGGCCGGGTCTAAGGCTACCGCGCCCAGCCAGAGCAGCCCACTTAACAGCAGCGCCCACCAATAGCTGCGCGGTGGGATTTCCAGGAGCCGCAGCGTTGTTAGCAGCAGCCCCAACCCCAAAAGCGCCAGGGCGTAAGCGCCCACACCGCGCCAGGTAAAGGCCGCGGCAAGCGGTAGGCGGGTTCCGCCAAAATAACTCAACAGACTGCTGGCCCATACTGCCGCCGCCAGCAAGGTCAGCGACCAGATGGGCGTGAGGCGGCGTGTGCGCGCGGGCCGAGCGGGCGCGGGCTGCGCCTGGGCGGATAGGCGTCGCCCGTACTCGATCAGAGCCAGGAAGGCGATGGGGATGATGGCGAGAAGGAGGAACTGCTGCGTCAGGGACATGGGAAAAGGTAGAAGGGAGAAATAAGAAGGCAGAATAATGGTCGCTGCTTGTGGGCCAGTGTGGTATTGGCCTGGGCGGGCGTTGTTGTTGTGGTAAAACGTTGGTGTGGAGCAGATTATACCCGATCTTGGGCGGCGGGATGTAGTTTAGAATGCCGGCATTTGTCCATTAGTCCCACTGCCGCCGGCGGCGAATTTGGCAAATGAGAACACAGGCGACTATACTGGCGCATCTTTTGGGATGCGAGGTGCGTATGGGGTTTTGGAAACGACTTTGGGGCGGCAGCGGCGACAAAAAGAGCGCGCCATCGGCTGATCCGCAGGGCATTTACCTGTACGTGCGCTGCGATAACTGTGGCGCGGTGGTGCGGGTGCGGGCGGATAAGCAGTATGATTTGCAACAGGCGGAAGATGGTTTTGTGTGGCATAAGACGATTGTGGACAGCCATTGTTTCCGGCGCATGACGACGGTCGTCACTTTTAACCGCCACTATGAAATGGTGCAGGCAGACATTCAAGGCGGTCATTACGTGACCGAGGCAGAGTACCAGGCGTATTTGCAGCCCCCTGCTGCCCCGCCAGAGGATGAGGGTGAAAGCGATCAAGCAGAATGAATCCGCCAGGGAGTGGTGGGGCGCAACCTGGCCCTATGCCTTAATCGCGGCAGCGTTTGTGGCGGATCGACTGACCAAGTGGTGGATGGCGGACTTTTTCGCCGCCAATGGCAACGTCCGCCTGAATGCCTGGGTGACGCTGCGCGAGACGTACAATCGGGGGGTGGCTTTTGGATTGTTCCCCGGGGTGGGGACGGTTGTCGGCTGGTTATCGCTGCTGGTGTTGGCGGCGGCGCTGCTGTTCTTGTGGCAGACGCCGCGCTCGTCCTGGTTGGAGCGGTTGGGGTTGGCGCTGTTTGTGGGCGGGGCTGCCGGCAATTTATGGGACCGCATCACCACCGGACAGGTGCTAGATTTTGTCGAACTGCGCCTGCGCGTGGGGATTTTTAACGTGGCCGACGTGTGTATTAACCTGGGGGTGGTTTTGCTGCTGTTGGGGATGCTGGTGCAGCAGAAAACAGCCAGCAGACAGCAGGCAACAGAAAACGAGAAACTGAGCGCTGACTACCGTCCACCGACCACTGTTTCAACTGCGCCACAGAGCGATCAGGAACAGGATGGCGGCGGCGGCCCAGAAGGCGCTGCCTAAGAATGTTTCCCCGCTGACGTAAAGCACCGTGCCCGAAATCAGGGCGGCGGTGCTCACCAGCCCCCAGTTTAACTGGTTTACCCGCTTTTCCAGCCGCTCCAGGCGGCGGGTTGTTTGCGGGTCAGGCAGCGAGCGGATGCGCAGCTTGCCGCTTTCGGCGGCTTCTAACAGGCGGCGGGCGCGTGCCGGCATCGCCAGCAATCCGCGCAGTTCGCTGCCCACCTGTTCCAATGAAAATGGGTTTGTAGGCTGCGCCTGTACCACTTCCAGGGCAAATTTTTCAAACTGATACCACGGGTTGATTTCGGGATTGAGCCGCGAGGCCAGACCAGAAATCATGCCCACCGCCCGCCCCAGATAGACGAAATCCTGCGGCACTTGAAACGGCAGTTCAAACAAAATGTCGCGGAACTCCAGGCTAAGCTCGCGCACTTCGGCGGGGTCAGGTCGGGACATTTCCAGCAGCTTGCGCCCCCAGATTCGTTCCAACAGCACTTTTTGCGCTTCCTCAATTCGTTCCAGGTCTGCGCCGGGCAGGAGAAAACCCATGTCCGCGTAAGCCTGGGTCAATGTATGCGCATCCTGGCGCACCACGCTGACCAGCACTTTCTGCAAATTTTGGCTTAAAGACTCCTTGATATGCCCCATCATGCCAAAGTCTACGAAAACGAGTTCGAACGGGCGGGGGGCTTCTGGCGACAGGGGGGGGATAGGGTTGACAAACAGATTGCCTGGGTGGGGGTCAGCGTGGAAAAAGCCTTCCAGGAAGAACTGGCGAAAGTACACCTCCAGAAGACGGTCGGCCACGCGGGCGGTGTCTATGTTGGCGGCTTGTATTGCTTCCATGTCCGTGATCTTGATGCCTGCCATCCGTTCCAGGGTGAGAACGCGGTTGGTAGAATGCTGCCAGTAAACGGCGGGAACGCGCACGTCGGGTTCATCGGCAAAGATGAGGGCAAAACGTTCGGCGTTACCCGCTTCGGCGTGATAGTCGAGTTCTTCCCACAGCGTGTGGGCGAATTCTTCCAGCAGCGCGGGCACATTAGCCCGCCGCCGGATAGGGCGATAACGCATCACCCAGCGAGCTACCACGCGCAGCGCGGACAAATCGGTGCGCACCAGGTCCTCTATGCCGGGTCGCTGCACCTTGATGACCACGGGCGCGCCCCGCTGTGGCGGCTGACCGTTGTGTCGTTGGTCGGCAGATGCCGGCAGCAACCAGGCCGCATGAGCCTGCCCCAACGAAGCCGCCGCCAACGGCGCCGCGTCAATTTCGGCAAAGCGACGGGAGAGGTCGCCTAATTCTGTTTGCAGGACATGCTGAATGGCCGCGTTGGGGACGGGGGCCACTTCGTCTTGCAGCCCCGCTAACTCTTCGGTCACTTCTGGCGGCAGCACGTCCACGCGGGCGCTCAGGAATTGGCCCAACTTAATCATCACGCCGCCCATATCCACGGCCAGGTCGCGGAAGCGGCGGGAGGCGCGGCGGTAGCGCTGCGGGCGGCTGCGACGAATGCCGTTCTTGAGCAGGGGGAGGCGACTGGCGATCAGGTCGAGGAGGATGATGTGCAGGATGATGCCGGCAAAAAACGTCAAAATCCGGCGATAGCGGCGGCGATCAATCCTATCGGGCGTCTGCGGAAGTGTGCTGGTGCGGTCGCTCATAAATCACCTCTTGTAGTTTACTCGCAAACGGCAAAAGAGGCTTGTCGCCGTCTGCAAAAGGCAGGGTCTTTCCAAAGTCATGTTACTTGTGGATTGCACCAACAAGGCAATCCACTTGTCATGCTGAGCGAAGCGAAGCATCCCACGCGACTGAACAAACCAGAGCCTTTGCTTTGCCAGCGCCGTTGGGATTCTTCGGCCTGCGGCCTCAGAATGACAATTGAGCGACTTTGGAAAAACCCTGCTGCAAAAGGTAGCCTTGCTTAGCTATACTATTTCTACCCACAGAGGGGTATAATCTCTGTATGACTGACCAAAGCCAACTCTCGGCAGACCGCCTGCGGCTACTTTATCGTCTCTCCCAGACGTTTAACTCCTCGCTGGACCTGGACGAGGTGCTCAATCGCGTCATGGACGAAGTTATCGCCATCACCCGCGCCGAACGAGGCTTTGTCATGCTGCGCGAAAGCGATGGACATCTCCGCTTCCACGTTGCCCGCGGCATAGACCAGCAAACCATTGATACCCCCGAATTTCATATCTCGCGCGGCCTGGTAAAGCGCGTCGCCGAAGAAGGCCAACCCCTGCTCACCAGCGACGCCCAGAGCGACGACCGCCTGAGTATGCGCCACAGCGTTGTCTACTTGGGGCTGCGTTCCATCCTGTGCGTGCCCATGCACTCCAAAAACAAACTCATTGGCATCATCTACGTAGACAACCGGCTGCAAGCGGGCATCTTCACCCAGGCTGACCTGGAACTGCTGACCTCTGTCGCCGCCACCGCCGCCATTGCCATTGACAACGCCCGTCTCTACCAACTGGCTGTCGAAAAAGGTCGCCTGGAACGAGAGCTGCAAGTGGCCCGCGATCTGCAGCGCACGCTGCTTCCCCGCCAGACGCCGCAGCTTCCTGGCTGGGAATTTATCTCCCGCTGGCAGCCGGCGCGCCAGGTTTCGGGCGACTTTTACGACTTTATTCCCGCCAACCAACAAATAGGCGTCCTGGTGGCTGATGTCTCCGACAAAGGCATGGCTGCCGCCCTCTTCATGGCGCTCAGCCGCAGCATTTTGCGCGCCAGTCTGGGGCACGTCTCGCCCGCCGACGGCATTGCCCAGGCTAACCGCCTCATTTGCGCCGACGCCGCCAACGGCATGTTCGTCACCCTGTTTTACGGTCAACTAAACCCGGTCACGGGCGAACTGATTTATGTCAACGCCGGCCATGATCCGCCCCTCTTTTACCAGGCGGATAGCGACCGGTGGCAAATTTTGCCCCGTACAGGCATGGTGTTGGGTATTGACGACACAGCCGGCTTTGCCCAACGCGCCATTCAGATGGAAGCAGACGATTTCCTGCTGCTGTTCACCGATGGCGTCACAGATGCCATTAACAGCCGCCAGGAAGAGTTTGGCTGGGAGCGGCTGCACCGCGTCGTCATTGACCAGCGTCGCGCGCCAGCGGCAGCCCTTATGGCAACCCTGGAACAGACGCTGCACGACTTCGTGGGTGGCTCCGCCCCCTTTGACGACATCACCACCGTCATCATCAAGCGCCTGGCTGTAGACGGCTCCTGATGAAAATTTTAGCCACGAATCCTTCGACGATGCTCAGGACAGGTCACACGAATTTTTGCGAATTTTTCTCTGCGTCCTCCGCGTTTCTGCGTGAGACTGTTTTTGAAGGATGG
>CAYQYJ010000032.1:0-3792 GCA_964421605.1 uncultured Ardenticatenaceae bacterium
GCCCAAATCGCCTATACCATGCGGCGCTGTCTTGTGATAAAGTTGGCGTATGGCATCCTCTTCAGCACAGGCAAATGAACATCAGGCAGACAGTGCGTTTGCCGATTTGAAAGTCGTCTGCCTGGCCGGCGGCGTGGGCGGAGCCAAACTGGCTGACGGCCTGGCGCGGGCGCTGGCGGGCGATCAGTTGACCATCATTGGGAACACGGGGGATGATTTTACCCACTGTAGCCTGCGAATTTGCCCCGATCTGGATACAGTCATGTATACGCTGGCGGGCGTGGCGAACGCGGAAACAGGTTGGGGACGCCGCCATGAAAGCTGGCGCACGTTGACCGAAGTCACGCGCCTGGGCGGGCCAGACTGGTTCCGCCTGGGCGACCTGGACCTGGCTACCCACCTGGCGCGGACGCATGGGCTGGCGCAGGGCAAAACCTTGACGGCAGTCACCGCGCAACTCTGCGCCCATTTGGGCATCCGCCCAACGCTGCTGCCCATGAGCGACCAGCCCGCGCCGACGTTGGTGGAAACAGACGAAGGGATTCTCTCTTTTCAGGAGTGGTTTGTGCAGCGCCGCTGGCAGCCCATCGTGCGGCGCGTCATCCTGCCTGAAGATGTTAAGGCTACGCCGCTGGTGATGCGCGCCCTCTCCCGCGCGGACATAGTTATTCTGGCCCCTTCCAACCCGTTTGTGAGCATTGACCCCATTTTGAACGTCTACCCGGTGCGAGAAATGGTAGCGGATTTGCCGCAGTTGGTAGTAGCGGTCAGTCCAATTATTGCCGGCACAGCCGTCAAAGGCCCCGCCGCCAAAATGATGGCCGAAATGGGCTTTGCCAACAGCGCCGCCGCCATTGCCGACTATTACGCCGAACTGATAGACCTTTTCGTTTACGATGAAAAAGATGCCGGCATCTCCCTGACCCACAACCCACACGCGCTTTGCACCAACACCATCATGAATACCCCCGCCGACCGGGAACGGTTGGCCCGCGACATCTTACAAACCGCCATCCAACACTTGCGCGAATCCTGACCAGCAGATAAACCCTTCGGGTCAGTGATAGCCTCTTTCCCAGGATTTCCCATGACCATTTGGGCTGTTATTCCCGTCAAACCCCTGCGAGATGGCAAAAGCCGCCTGGCGCACATCCTTACTCCCGATCAACGGGCCGAACTAACCAGCCACCTGCTGCAGCGCACCCTGCACGCCATAAGAGAATCTGAGCAAATCTACCGTACATTGGTGATCAGCCGCGACCCGGCTGTGCTAAAATTGGCTCGTCAGGAAGGCGTCTTTACATTTAACGAAGGGGACAGGCAAGGCCTGAACCAGGCCGTGACGCGGGCAGCCGGCGTGACGGCGGCGCGACGCGCCGACAGCATCTTAATTTTGCCGGCAGACCTCCCATTCATCACCGCCGAAGACATTGTCAAACTTACCTTGCCCCTGCCGGCAGATACCGAACAAACGCCTCCCCAGGCCATCATCTGCCCCGACCTGGAGTTTGAAGGCACCAACGCCCTCCTCCTCTCGCCGCCGCTGGAGTTTACCTTTCAATATGGCGCCGGCAGTTTCCACAAACACCAACAAGAAGCCTTGCAGCGTGGACGGCAGTTGACGACAATAGAGCTGCCAGGCGTCCAGTTCGACGTGGATACCGAAGAAGATTGGACCGCCTACCGCGTCATCGAACGCTATCCTTTACCGCCTGCGCCTGTTCCTTACTACGGTTGACAATCAGCCAGACGTTATAAAAAGCTCAACTTTTCAATTCGTGGAGGAAATCCCATGACCCCAGATCGCGTTGCTCTTTACTTACAAGACGCCCACCCTCTCTCTGAGGGGATTGAACTGGCTAAATATGCGGAAGCGCATGGTTTTGAAGCCGTCTGGCAGGCGGAAAGCCGGCTGGTGCGCGACGCCATTGTGCCTATGGCTGCTTTCGCCGCCCACACCAGCCGCATCAAAATCGCCAGCGGCGTGATCAACAACTGGACGCGCAACATCGGCTTGCTGGCAGCCACCTTCCTCACCCTGGACGATCTGGCGCCAGACCGTATTATTTGCGGCATTGGCGCCTGGTGGGATCCGCTGGCGCGCAAAGTGGGCATTGAGCGGCGCAAGCCGCTGAGCGCCATGCGCGAAACCATCGAAGTCATGCGCCCCCTGCTGCGCCTGGAAAATGTCACCTATCATGGGGAGTTTCATTACGTAGACGGCATTCAACTCGATGTGGTGCATGGGCGCAAGACGCCGCGCCACGTTCCCATCTACATTGGGGCTACAGGCATGAAGATGATGGAACTGGCGGGCGAAATTGCCGATGGCGTCTGTCTTAACTATCTCGTTCATCCTCAATATAACCTGGAAGCGCTGGACGCCCTGGAGAAAGGGGCAAAGAAAGCGGGGCGCCGCCTGGAGGATATTGACCGCCCGCAGTTGGTCATTTGCTCCGTAGACCACGACCGGCAGAAGGCGTTAAACGCGGCGCGCAAGATGATGACCCAATACCTGGGACAGCAGCCGCACCTGATGAAAGCCAGCGGCGTCGGTCAAGAACTCCTGGATGAAATCCATCAGGTGTTGACCTGGCCCGCCACCGAAGAGGAAATTGAAAATGCTATGCACCTTGTACCCGATGATGTGGTACAAATGTGTACTGCCAGCGGCTCGCCCGCCGAAGTAAAAGCCAAAGTACGCGAATACCTGGACCATGGGGCTACCTGTCCCATTCTCTACCCGTTGGGCGATCCCCGGCTGATGATTGACATTTTCAGTGAGGGCTACCACGAATAAACTATGACGTATTCTTTCACTCGCATCTCTGACCTGGCGCAAGCCTCGCCTACCCAACCCACCTATCTGGCCATTGGCGTGTTCGATGGCGTTCATCGCGGGCACCAGATGCTCTTGCAGCAAATGGTGGCGCAGGCGCGCCAGGATGGGGCCAGAGCCGCCGTTTTGACCTTTTTTCCCCATCCCATTGTCCTCATTCGCGGCACAAAGGGGCGCATCTATTTGACCCCCCTGGAGCGGCGCGTGAGGCTGCTGGCAGAACAAGGGTTGGATTTGATCATTACCCATCCGTTTGATGACGATGTGCGCCATACGCGAGCGGCGGTCTTTGTGGACAGGTTGCGGCAGCGGCTGGACATGCGCCAGTTGTGGGGCGGCAGTTTTTCGTTAGGTTATCAGCGGGAGGGGAACACGGACTATTTGCGCCAGCTAGGCTCAGAAAAGGGGTTCACGGTGCATGAAGTCACCGATTTGCTGCTGTTGGCGGGGAAACGGGTAAGCAGCAGCCGCACCCGCCAGAGTTTGAGCGCGGGAGACGTAGAGGACGCTGCCGCCTGCCTGGGGCGACCGTATCGCCTGAGCGGTATTGTGACAGAGGGGCAAAAGCGGGGGCGAGTTATAGGTTTTCCTACGGCTAATCTGGCGGTGTGGGAGGAGCAGTTGCTGCCGGCAAATGGCGTTTACGCCACTTACGCCTGGATCAATGGGGAGCGGTACGCTGCCGCCACCAACGTAGGCGTGCGCCCCACCGTGGATGGCGCCCATCTGGTGGTGGAAGCGCACGTATTGGATTTCCACGGCGATCTCTATGGGCAGGAAATGACGCTAGATTTCATGGCGCACATTCGCCCAGAGCAGAAATTTGGCAGCCTGGATGCGCTGGTGGCGCAGATTGGGAAGGATGTGGCGCGGGTGCGGCAGTTACTGCCGCAGCAGCATTTGCCGGCAGAAACCGACATGATGGCGCAGCTTGGATAAAGGGGCGTTTGGGG
>CAYQYJ010000032.1:3892-16218 GCA_964421605.1 uncultured Ardenticatenaceae bacterium
TGGCGGGCGACGCTGGCGGCCAAAGCAAATAGCTGGTGAGCAGTCCCATCAAGCCAGCCAGGAAGATGCCGCCAGCCCAGAGGTGGATGCTCCAGGCCACGCCGCCTGTCAAGAAGAGGGTGATGAAGTAAGCGGCGTAGAGAAATGCCGGCACGCCAAAAGCAAACCAGCGCGTCTGCGCCCTGATCCGGCGGGCGGGCTGCCAAAACTCGTTTAAGCCATCCACCGCTATCCCCCCCAACATCATCGCCGGAATAAAGCGGTATTCATCGGTGATGACCGCCATACCCGTAAATACCAGCGTCAAAATCAATGTGAAGCTGCCCAAAGGCAACTGCCAGCGCCGCAGCACAAACAGCATAAAGCCTGTCAACAAGCTGGATTGCAGCAAAATCGCCCCAATACCCAGTTCCTCGCCCGATCCCGCGGTCATTTGCGGATACGGCGTGGTGAACACGTTGGTAAAAAAGGTGAGAAATGTCAGCAGAGCCAGGACGTATGCCAACGAAAGAAGAACGGGCAAAGGCGGATCAGGCACAAGCTGCCGCCGTTGCCAGGCCGCGCGAATAGGCCCAGTCACTACCAGCAGCAGACCAATCATAAGAATCAAATGGGTAGGGCTGTACATCGCTTCCAGGTCAGCTTCCACGCCAAAAAGGGTGTGCCACGCCATGTCGCCCAGACCGCCAAGACCAAAAAGCCCCAACCCCACCAGCGTCAATTCATAGCCAGGGGGCAGCAGCGCCCAGCCCCGATAACCACGCTGGCGATTGGCGCGCCAGGTGATGCCGGCAAAAACCACCGCCGCCACAAACCCCGAATATAAGAAAGCGTGCCACAGCGTGAAAAACGTTTCGTCTGTGCGCCCATGACTGTGCGCCCACCCATCCGTGAACGCGCCCACCAGAATCCAGCCGCACAGAGCGGCAAAAATCCAGTCAAAGCGGACGTCATCCAGCCAACGGGCCGGCGTTGTCCCCGCCATTCCATCCAATCGCTCAACCCTTGTCGTCATCTCAGCCTCAATACACTTAGAAACCGGGTTCCTAATGGTTCCTCAAGGTAGCCCTGCATTTAACCGTGGAGGGTATCATCCCCGCCTACGGCGGGGATGATACCCTTTTTTAGGGGCAGTTTTGGCGCGTACGCGCCAAAATTGCCCACAGTCGGTGTCTTATGCGCCTGTTTTTATGGGTCAGTTTGTAGATAAAGGCATCGCCACGGTTTATTGTGGTGCTGCCAGCATCAACAGGTTAATCATCCACCGGCTGCAAATACTTATTCATCCAGCGGGCAATGTGTTGCAGGCGGGCCACGCGGCGGTCAGTACGTCCACCGCGAGACAGGCCATGCGACTCACCAGGGAACAAGACTAGTTCGCTGTCCACGCCCAACTTGCGCAGCGCCACATACAACTGTTCGCCCTGCTCCTGGTTGCAGCGAAAATCATTCTGGCTGTGCAGAACCAGCGTCGGCGTTTTGGCGCCGCCAATGTAGCTCATAGGCGATTGCCGCCAGTAATTGTCTATATTTTCCCACGGCGTCTGGTCGCCCAAAGCTCTGGTCCAGCCCCAGTTAAAGTCGCTGGAACCCCACATGCTGGTAAAGTTACTAACCACCCGCTGCGCCGCCGCCGCCTTAAACCGCTGGCTGCGCCCCACAATCATGCCCGTCATGTAGCCGCCGTAACTGCCGCCCGTCACGCCCATGCGTTCGCGGTCAATGTAGGGCTGCCGTTCCATGTAATCTGCCCAGGCCATGACGTCGGCGAAATCAATCGTACCCCAGTTATTATAGATTGCGCCGCAGTGGTCGTCCCCATACCCCTGGCTGCCGCGCGGGTTGGAGAAGTAGACCACATACCCCTGCGCCGCCAGCACAAAGAACTCCGCCATAAAAGAGTAGCCATACTGCATTTGCGGCCCGCCATGAATTTCTAATACGGACGGATACCGCCGCGTGGGGTCAAATCCGGGTGGCGTCAATATCCATCCCTGGATTTTGCGGGAGGGGTGCTGCTCGTTCGCGCCGCCATCAAACCAGACCTCTTCTATTTGCCCCAGTTCCACTTCCGCCAACCATTCGTTGTGTTGGGTTAACTGGCAGCAGGATGCGCCATCCGTCAACGGCTGTACCCAAATCTGCCCAGGGTCGGTCATGTTCGTCTGGAAGTAGGCGACCTTTGCGTTATCCCGATCAAAACTGTAGCTGCCCACCGCCCCGCCAGCCACCAGGGTATTCAGTTGGGGTTCGTCGTCTGCCAACGACAGAGCCATGAGCGGCTGCTTGCCATGACGAGTAACCTGAAAGTAGATGGTTTGGCTATCAGCAGACCAGGTGGGGCGCAGCATAGGCAGGGCGGCTACGTCGCCCAGGGTGGCGCTGGAAAGGTGTACATCGAAGTGCGCCGTCAGGTTGCGGGCTGTGCCGCCAGCGGCAGGCACAATGTAGAGACAGGTGTTTTGCCACCAGTTGCCAGAAGTGCGTCGTCCCAGATAGGCAATAGACTGCCCATCGGGGGACCAACTGGGCATGTATTTCTGGAAGGCGTGGTTGGTTTCGATTTTGGTGAAGGGCCCGCCAATTGCCGGCATCACATACAACTCATCCGCATCCAGCTCAAAATCCGGATCTTCGCTGCGATTGGACACAAACAAAATCTGCTGCCCATCTGGCGACCAGGTGGCATCCCCTTCGTCATACGCCCCATCCGTCAACTGCGCCGCCTCGCCCGTGGCCACATCCACCGTCCAGATATGGGAGTGTTCCTGGGGCAAATACCCCATCCCGTCCCCCTTGAAAAAGACGCGGGTGATGTGGCGGGCAACGATTCCCAACTCCTTCTTCTGGGGGTCTGCTTCCCGATCTATCTCTTCCTGGTCTTTCTTGCGGAAGGTCAGTAGTAGTTTGCTGCCATCGGGCGACCACTCGCAGCCGTTAAACGACCCTTTCAGATCGGTCAATTTGCGCGCTTCGCCCCCTGCCAGGGGAATCAGGTAAATCTGCGCCTGCTTTTCATCATCCCGGTTAGACGTGAAAGCAATGGTTCGGCCATCGGGCGACCAGACGGGCTGGCCATCGTTCTGGTCGCCATAGGTAAACTGGCGCGCGCCGCTGCCATCCGTCGCCGCCAGCCATAAGTTTGTGTACTTTTTCTCCGTCTTAGGGTCTACCCGCTGCACCACATAGACAATGTGCTGCCCATCCGGCGAAATTTCCGCGCCAGATAAAACTTGAAACTTATACAAATCCTCAGCCGTTATCAGCCGTTTCTCATTGCTCATGAAAGCCTCCAAAATCAGGTTGTGTGACAGAGGAATAATAACCCGATCCCCCTGCTCTTGCCACAGGCGCATACTTGCACAAAGTGTTAAATACCACTCCCAGAATACCTCTCACGTCTTACCGGCTCAAATGGCTGCCTCCTGAGTGATCTCATTTGGAAATGAGTTGACATCTCTTGCCTCATTTCAGGTGTATAATGGCAACTTTTGTTAAGCCCAAGCTCAGTCTGGGGGCATCGTCGCCTCGGCGCTGCGCGCCTGGCGACGTTAGATGGGCAAGAATCAAAGAAGCTGACAACCGCTACCTGCGAATCGTTTTGCTGGAAGATGGAAAGACAGTGCACAACGCTTTCTTTGATCGGCGCTTTAAGGAGGATTAATTATGAAAATTAAATACTTCGCAGAAACTGACACGCTTTACATGGAACTAACCAGCAAAGAAGTGGCAGAAAGCATCGATCTGAATGAGAACATGATCGTTGATTTGGATAGCGACGGGAATGTGGTAGCTATCACCCTGGAACATGCACAGAAGCAGGCGAACATCTCTGAGTTTTCTTTTCAGCAAATAACGACGAGCCAACCACAAGCAGCCCTTTACCAGCCATCTTGATTCAAACAGCCGTAGCAATGGCCGTGAAGAGGAGAACGGCGGCGGCGCAGATCAGGTTGAGGCGCAAAAACAGAATTTCCTGGCGCGTCAGTTGTTCTTGCTCGACGGCAGCCATTTCTGGCTTTTTCTGCGCCAGCAGCGCAGATCGCTCCATGGCGGGATGCAGCCGCAGTTGCACATAAGCGGCGATGACGACCATGCCGGCAAAAGCCACATGCTTCACCAGAATCGCCTGCGCCCACAAGCTATCCACCTGGAGAAAGCCGTGATAGTTGGGGTCGTTCGTCATTTGCACGAACCCAGTCAGCAGCAGCAGCACCAGACTGGCGTTTGCCCAGGGTAAGAAGCGCGCCTGAAGCTGAAACCATTGGTTGGCTGCCAGCGTGCGTCGCTGCAAGGCGGGCCAGGCCACCAGGCCCATCAGGGCTAATCCGCCCAGCCACACCACCGTAGCCAGCAAATGTATCCAGTAGGACAGGGCCAGGAGCCAGACATTCATATGATTACTTGGGCATCTCCTGCAAGGCATAGTAGGCGGCGCGCGGCGTGCCGTCGGGCAGCACAATCGCCCACCAGTATTCTTCGTTCGCCTCTGGCGTCCAATGGTATTCAGCGATATAGATAGTCGTCATCAAGCCAATCCAGGGCTGCCAGTTGGCTTCGGCATATTGGTACGCCCGCACCAGGTAATCCGCCTGGGTGGATTCATCCACGGCAAACCAGGCGTACTCCGGGCGAATCGGGTCCAGCGTCCAGCCCATTTCCAGCACAGCCACCTGCTTATCCGCGTCGCCCTGTGCCACCATGATGGCTCGCATATCTTCAACGCGGCGAAACACAAAGAAACGATGACCGTAAAGCGCTTCTCCCTCTTCTGGCGAAAGTTCGGGAGCAGCCTGGTAGCCGGGGGCGTTGACGCCTAATACGTCAAAGTACGGTTCAGCGCCGGCAGCATACATGCCTTGCAGGAACTCTGTATCGGGTATGGCTGTGGGCAAACCGGTGCCGGTGGGGGCCATGCCGGCAGAAATGACAATCGCCGCCGCATCTGCCGCCTTGATAGCCTCATAACAAACCCGCAGCAGCGCCGTATAAGCGACCGGATCAGGCGGCTGGTTACCCCATTCGCGGCTCAAGTTGGGTTCGTTCCACACCTGATAAGCCGCAATCCGCCCACGATAGCGACTGGCGACCGCGCCGCAAAAATCGCCGTAATCCTGCAAATTTGCCGGCGGCATATTCTCCAGCGGCGGCGTGCCCGGCGGCTGCGTCCAAAAAGGCTGGCGATCCAGACGCACCAATAGCTGCAAACCCGCTTCCTCAACCGCCTGTACAATATAGTCGGGCCGCCACCAGTCATATTCCCCCTTGGTAATGGCTTCAATGTCGCGCCAGGCAAAAGTCTGCTTCACCCAACCAAACCCCATCTCCTGCACTAGCTGTAAGTCGCGCTGCGCCGTGTCCGGTTTCCACCATAGAAACGCCTGCACCCCATATTCGGGCGAGTCAAAATAGCGACGGCTGGACGACAGCGAAGTAGCGCTGACCGGGGATGTGGGCGTCACCAGCGGCGTAGGTGGAGGGGAAGACAGGTCAGCCGCCGTCGCTGTTGGTAGAAGCGCATCGTTTTGCCCACATCCTGACAGGCTCAGGCTTGCCAGTAGCAGAAAAAACGCACCTATACAGGTCCTCTGGCAATTGAGAGCAAAGGCCCCAAAGTTTTTCTCTTTAGCTTTGCGTTCTTTGCATCCTGGCGGTGAATAGTTACGAAACAACAGCGCCGCCGCACCCTGCCAGCGGGCATTGCGCTGCGGCGGCGCTGCTGGGGCAGACATTAAGGAACTTTCTCCATGTCGGCGACTGCAGCAAACGCTGGTCGCGGTGCGCCGATGGTGTCTACAATGCTGTACGGCACAGGATCATCCGTTGGGCCGCCCCCTTTGTTGCCAAAGTCAAAGTTAAAGAGAAAAGCCAGCCAGACGTCGCCAGAGGCGTGCATTTGCTGGAACGCCTGTACGATGTAATCCGCCTGCTCTTGCAGCGTATTATCATTGACAAACTCAAAGCCAGCGGGATAGGCGTCGTACCCTTCGCTGCTGCCCCAACCAAACTCCGTCACGCACAACTTCATGTCTGGATCGTACTGGCGTATCCGTTCGACGTACCCGTCCAGCGTCGTCTTAAAGCTCCACAAGTGATAAGGATTCTCAAATGGACCACGGAAGGTAGCGGTTGCCGCTTCAGGCAGGCTGCCTGCCTGGTCATAGGGGACGTCGGGCGGGATGTTGTAGCCGTTATGGTGCGCGCCCACACAGTCGGCGTAATTGAGTACGCCGGCAGCCAACATGCGATCCATATATTCAAAATCATCCGCCCAGCGTACCCAATCGCCGGGGCCGGTGGGGGACAGCGCGCCGCTAATCACAATGATGTCGGGATCAATGGCTTTGATGGCCTCGTAAGTACGCGCCAGAAAGTCAACATAATCTTCTGGACTGAGGCCGTTGGCCGTCGTCCATTCCCGGTCCAGATTTTGCTCATTCCATACTTCGATAGCGTGGACCTTGCCGGCATATCGCTGCACCAACTCGCTCACAAAATTCACATACAGGTTATAGTCGTCGGGGGGACCTTCGATATTATTGGCGCTGCGCGTCCAGGCCGGAGCGTTGACCACGCTGAACAGGAGGTTCAGCCCCTGTTTGCTGGCCTCGTCCACAATCCCATCATAATGGAACCAATCCTTCGCCTCAGCCGAGGGCTGCACCAGCGCCCACTGAAACTGTACCTTTACCCAATCCAGGTGCAATTGGTTGGCTATCACATTCATCGTCATGGCCGGGTCGCCCACTGTGGCGTGGGATTGCGTGCCGTAGCCAAAGTGATCGGCGGGCCAGGGATGGAGCGCTTGCGGCGCTGCTGTTTCCGCGCTGGAGCCGTCATCAGGCAGGGTCTCTGGCGCTGCCGGGGCGCTGCTGCCATCATCCGTATTGGGGACTGGACTTGGCTCCACGTTTACCACGGGCGGGGGCAGCGTAGCCGCCGCTGGCGGCGCGGTGGGGAGCGCCGCTGTTGGCTCTGGCGTGGCGGGCGCTTCGCTGCCGCCGCAGGCGATCAAGGACAAAGAGAGGGCAAGCGCCAACAAAACAGTAAGTTGTTTCAAATATTTCATAAGATTCCCTACACGAGGAAGAGAGCCAGACAGTTAACTGAGGAGGGCGCATCCCTGCCGGCAGCGAGGACGCGCCCTCCTATTCCAATCAATTGGGTGTGCATGACCCTGTCAGGCGCGATGCCCTTTTCTCAGGGTATCATGCAGTCGCCCTGTTATTCACGCGGCAAGCTAACGCGAACCCATCACATTCGCCAACAAGTCACATGAGGGGCAACTGCCGCTGGGACGGATCATGGCATAACCAGCCTGCGGATCGTCAGCGTAATAGGTAAAGTCCACATTGAACACAATTAGCATTCGCACCCGGCCGCTGTTAGCCGCCAGACTGACCGCTTCAGCCAGCCACTGCGCATGTTGACCGACAGTGGTGTTACCTGCCCAGCTAAAACGTCCCGGCACGCCGCCAAAATCCTCGCCAGAGAGGTATCCGAGTTCCGTAAAGCAAACGGGACGCGCGCCGCCAAAGGCATTGTAGTACATGTTCATGGTCGGCTGGAAATACCAGCTATAATGGCCGGAATTGGCGGGATGGCCGGAGGAAACGGTAGGAGAAGTCGCGCCAGCGTTGTAGTGTACGCCAATGCAATCCATGTAATTGGCCCCACCCGCCGCAGCCATGCCCGCCATATACCGATCGTCCGCCCAGGCATTCGTGCCGTTGTCAAAGCCCGTCGGCGCTGGTGCGCCGCTAATCACCATCACCCGCGAGTTGGCAGATTTGATAGCGTTGTAAGCCGGCGCCAGCATGTTGTTCACATAGGACGCCGGATCAATCTGCCCGGCGGGCCACTCGAAGTCAATGTTCATCTCATTCCAGATTTCGATGGCATCGGGGCCTAAGGCGGCCACGCCGCGTAAGAACTCGACATAGCCGTTAAAGTCAATGCTGCTGGGATAGGTGTTGGCCCCAGGGATGCTGAGCAGCACCTTAAACCCATTGGCATGGGCGCTGTCAATGCGCCCGCGCACCGCTTCCGGCGTGTCGCCCGATCCCCACTTGTGCTGGAACTTGACCCAGGCCATGCCAGAGTAATTCATTTGCGCCGGGTGGGCCAACGAGTGCGTCTGACCGCCCAGTTCAAAACTGCCGCCGCCAGCGGGCGCAATGACCGGGGCGGGCGCGGGTGCGGGCGCGCCGCCGCCAGCGACCGCCGCTGGGGGTGGATCCACTTCCACTACCGCCAGGCTGGTAGGATCGCCGCTGACGGTTAACAGTTGCGCAAAGACCCAACCATCGCTTTCAGAGTCATCAGGCAGCTCAATTTGCAGCCAATCCGCACGCTCGTTCCGTCCGATCAAGTTCACCTGGACGCCGGGCTCAAGGCCAGCAATAATTGGATAACCCAGACCCGGGCCTGACCGCACGTTGCTGGGCGTGGTGGTGGTGGCTGTCAATTTGCCATCTGTGGGCAGCACTTCAGGAGCCGCCGCCGCCGGCGTCTCTTCCACTTCGGGCTCTTCTGTTACTGGTTCAGGCACGGTCACCACCAGTGAACCCAGAGCCGCGACAGCGTTGCCCTGGGCAAACTCTGCCTTAATAGTATAAGCGCCAGGCTCTTCCGGCGCCTGCCACTGATAAGTGAGCGATTCGCCGTTGACGTTTTCCTGCACGCCGTTGTCCTGATTCAGCACCGTCCAGACAATGGCTGCGCCCTGCGGCACAGGCGCTTCGCCTTGTCCCAGGTAGCTGCGCACAGCGGCGACGCTGTTGGTCCCGATTTCGGGATCGCCAGTCTGGCGAATAGCAATGCCCCGCAGGTGGTATTTCTGACCAAAGCGCAACCGGTGATTCAGGGCGGCTTCATTACCAAGCCAGACCACGTGCGCTGCGCCATTCTCTTCATAGCTGTACTTGTAGGCTACGCTGGCGCCATCCCATTCCAATGGACTGGCGGAACCAGAGAGAGAAACTTCTACCGTATCGCCTGGGGCCGCTTCGGGGCCGCCCTGCACAAAGTTTAGCTCGCCAAAGTTGGCTAACGCTTCATCCGCAGAGAGTTCGCGATACGCATCCCCTACCGCAGTCACGGCGCTGCTGCTGGCTAACAATGTCAATTTATTGCGGTCAATCTGGCGCACGGCGTAGGCGAGAAGTTGATCCGCCGCGCCCGCATCCGCATAGTCGCCTGGGGCCAGCGGCAACTGCAAATAAACGACGTTTGCGGCGCGCCCCAGCGCAGCCCAATCCTGACCGGCTGTATTCCACGCGCCGCTGCTGAGCAGACCGGGCGTGCCCAGGGTGATCATCAAATTGGTGTCTCGCGCCTGCAGGGCGCCAGCCAGATTGGTGACAAAGGTTGTGAAGGCTTCTTTTTGTTCGGCGGTTACGCCTTGATAGTCAAGGTGAATGCCGGCATATCCCCCCTCAGTCACCAGGTTAGCCAGCTCGTCAATCTGCGCCGTTTGGGCTGCCTCATCTGCCAGCAAACTCGACAGACCAGCCTGATCCACCACAGCCTGATAATTTTTTACGTGCAGCCATTGGCGATAGCCGCCTGCCGGCAGCGTCGCCACTTCCCCTTCGAGATCGCCGCCCTCTGCCAGCAGCAGCGTACCCGCGCTCACATCCGTAACCAGGGGCAGTAAATCAGCCGACAGCGTCTGATCCGCAGCAGCTTCTACGCCGACAGACGGAACAGCGGGGGCAGCCACTTGCATCAAAGCCAGCGCCTGAGGCAGCGGGCCGGCTTCAGACACGACCTGACTGCTGGCTGTGTCCAACCGGCTGGGCATAAACATCCAGCCGTTGCCATTCCAGCCATAAAGATCCAACGTCTCATACGGCGCGGCCTCAGGCGGGGCCGTCAGGGTAGCCGTGCCTACAGCCGGAGCGCCACTGCTGCTGATGGCAAAAATCTGACCCTGCGGCGTCAGGCTGGCGGGCAGATTGGCGATTGCGGACTGCCATTCGGCGCCAGCGCTGCCCGCGAGAAAATCCGCCGCGGGCCAACCGGTCACGCTCACCCCGCTGGGGTCAGCCACGTCTAGAGCAATCTGGCCGGGAATAGACAGACTTTCCGTTGGCGCCTGGGTGGCGCTGGGGTCAGGCTCCGTCGTCGTCAAACCCAGGCGCTGCCCTAAAGAAATGGGCGGCAGGAATAGTCCCGCCACAATCAGGGCCACAACGACTAGAATGCCGGCAATTAACAAACCAGTGGAGGATTTGCCAGCGGCGGCTGGCCCATCGGGTGGAGGCGCGTCGCCAGTTTGCATTGACTGGCGGGCATCCTGCACGGGACGTTCTTCTTGCATAATAGACTACCTCTTTAAGTAATGACAGCACGCGACGCTTTAACGTCACGCGACGTCTTAACGTCCAGGCCATAAAACAGATAAGCGGCGGTAAATAACAAAGCGCCGCCGCCTCGCCTGTTTGCAGGCGAAAACGCGAACATTCTAGCACAGGGGTATACCGTTGCCAAACCAGAGCAAAGCTGCACAGGCGCATTATGAGCGTGAAGTGAGAAGCAAGCATGCCACCCCAGCCTATCAGTCATATTCTACAGAAGCCAGAGGGACAGCGCCGCCCACGATTTCCCCCCAATTTACCTATGCAGCCCACCACGCGCCGCGCCGCGCCGCGGGCTGCCGCGCCGCGGGCTGCCGCGCGTCATCTTGACACCCTCCCATGCCCGACATATACTTTTCCCTGGAGTAGAAAGAAGGGTATGTTTGTGCTGTTCCCCTCGCCTCCACCAGAAATAAACAACGTTGCCGCGATCCTTTGCTCGCGACGAGTCGCTGTTACAAACATCACCAATGGTCGGCGACAGGTTCAGGTTGCGCCTGATCCACCGCCCCATCCAGTCATCATGTTTACAGGAGTAATTTTCTATGACCACCGCTGCAGATTTGTTTGCCCGGATGCCCGAAACGTTTGACGCCGCCAAGGCTGGCAATATGGAAGCCACCGTTCAGTTTGACCTCAGTGGGGATGGCGGCGGCCAATGGCACGTCAACATTGCCAACGGCGGTTGCGCTGTCGGCGAAGGCGTCACGGCTGCTCCCACAGCCACCATTCGCATGAATGCCCCGGATTATGTAAAAATGGTCAAAGGGGAACTCAATCCCGTAACGGCTTTCATGATGGGACAGATCAAAGTTGAAGGCGATCTGAACACTGTCATGAAATTCCAGACCTTGTTTGGCTAAAATGCCGGCCCTCTGAATTTTCACTGCAAAAAAGCCCGCCCTCTGAGAAAAGCGGGCTTTTTTGATCCCATTTTCTGCTCCCCTTGACGATAAATGTTATAATTTCCAGAAAGTAACTTTACAGGTAACATGTCAGTAAACTGTGGCAATGGATGTACATGAACATCATTCACCTGATTGAAACAAAACGAGACGGGGGCGAACTCAGCGATGAGCAGATTCGCTGGTTTGTTCAAGAATACGCCGCTGGCAGCATTCCTGATTACCAGGCGGCGGCGCTGGTCATGGCGATCACCATTCGCGGCATGAGCCGGCGGGAAACGGTGTCCCTGACCCTGGCTATGGCTCACTCTGGCGACCTGCTCGATCTGCACGACGTGGCCCCCTTCACCGTAGACAAACACTCCTCCGGCGGCGTGGGCGATAAGACGACGCTGGTGGTGCAACCGCTGGTGGCTGCCTGCGGTTTGCCTGTGGGCAAGATGAGCGGGCGCGGTTTGGGTTCCAGCGGCGGCACGCTGGACAAAATGGAATCCATTCAAGGCTGGTCGCCAGACCTGACGCTGGCCCAATTCAAACGGCAGTTGGCAGAGATCGGTCTGGCGCTGGCAGGGCAGACGGCGCGGCTGGCGCCCGCCGACGGCAAACTCTACGCCTTGCGCGACGTGACGGGGACGGTCCCCAGCATCCCGTTGATCGCCTCTTCCATTATGTCTAAGAAGCTGGCAGGCGGCGCGGATGCCATTGTGCTGGATGTGAAGCTGGGCAGCGGCGCGTTTATGACCACCCTGGCGCAGGCGCGAGAACTGGCGGAGGTGATGGTGGGGATTGGGCAGGATGCCGGCAAGCAAACCACCGCCCTCCTCTCCGACATGAACCAACCGCTGGGGCACGCCGTGGGCAACGCCCTGGAAGTGAAAGAGGCTATCGCGGCTCTGCAGGGCGGCGGGCCCGCCGATTTTTGGGCGCACTGCCTGGAAGTCGCCGCCTACATGCTGCTGCTGGCAAACCGCGCCGATACCCTGCATACAGCCAAAGAAATGTTAACTGCCGCGCGGGACAGCGGTCAGGGACTGGTCAAGTTCCGCCAGATGGTGGCTGC
>CAYQYJ010000032.1:16318-19362 GCA_964421605.1 uncultured Ardenticatenaceae bacterium
CTGCCGCCCGCGCCGCAGTGCTGTCGGCTATCGCCTGGTCAGATGAGCCTGCGCCGCCGCTGCCTCACTTCTATGGCGTCGTTAATAGGGACGACCTGGAATGATAGCTGCACGACGGTTGCGCTTATGAAACTGGGACTGGCTTTAGGCGGCGGCGGCGCCCGCGGCGCCGCCCACATCGGATTCCTGATGGAAATGAAGCGGTTGGGCTTATGGCCCGACCTGCTCACGGGCACCAGCGCCGGCGGCATTATTGGCGCTTTGGTGGCGGCCGGGCTGGAAATGGAGGTCATTGCTGAATTTTGGGGTCAACTCAACCTGACGCAACTGTTCTCTTTGCCTGGCAGCAAACCCGCCGTCATGGATAACACCAAAGCGGCGGCGCTGCTGGAATCAGCCATCGGTCGTCCCACGTTTGCCGACCTGCATCTACCGCTGGCGTTGGTCTCTGTTGACCTGGTCAGCCGCCAGGAGGTTATTCTGGATGAAGGAGACGTGATTTCCGCCGTGCTGGCTACATCCGCCTTTCCTGTCCTGGCCCCGCCCATACAGCGCAATGGGCTGACATTGATTGACGGCGGCGTCTTAAACAATGTGCCATTCGACATAGCCCGCGCGCGGGGAGCGACGTACGTTATCGCCATTGATTTGAGCAATACGGCCCCCTATGGCACTCCGTTGGAGCCTCATGCCAGCGCGCCGGGGCTGTTCGGCAAGGCGTTAACGGCTACGCAGCGCTGGCCTATCTGGCAGGTGGCATCAGCCGTTTCCGATATTTTGACCATGCAAGGCGTGCGCGCGCGCATGGCGATTTCGCCGCCGGATTTGTTGGTACGCCCGGAGGTGGGCACAATTGGGCTGCTGGATTTTTATCGCACGGCGGAGGGGATAGCTGCCGGCAAGAAAGCCGCCCAAATGCATGCCGACGCGCTGCAAAAGCTGAAACAACAAAAAACAGACAGCAGAAAACAGCCAACGGAAAGCAAGTAGTTAAAGTAGTCACGAGTAACGGTTCAGGAGAGTGTCAAGATGCAGGTTTTGGGCATTGACGTCGGCGGCACAGGTATTAAGGGAGCTTTGGTGGACGTGCAGCGAGGGGAGTTGAGCGCGGATCGGCAGCGCATTTTGACCCCCAAACCAGCCACGCCAGACGCCGTCATTGGCGTAATCAAGGAATTGGTAGACCATTTTGCCTATTCTGGCCCGCTGGGCGTCGGCTTTCCAGCAGCCGTCCTGGATGGCGTTGTCAAAACAGCCGCCAACGTAGACCATGCCTGGATTGATTATGCGGGCGAAGTGCATATCAGCCAGGTCACAGAGTGCCCCACCAAGCTGCTCAATGACGCCGACGCGGCTGGATTGGCTGAAGTACGCTTTGGCGCCGGCAAAGATCAGCCGGGCGTCGTTTTCGTTTTCACCCTGGGCACGGGTATTGGCAGCGCCCTCTTTGTGGATGGGCGATTGGTGCCCAATACGGAGTTGGGTCATCTATATCTGCCCAACCAGCCGCACGACGCCGAATACTCCGCTTCCGAACGGGCGCGCATTGAAAACGATTTGAGTTGGGAAGCGTGGGCGGCTAATCTGGATGCGTATTTACATCACATTTACGGTCTCTTCTGGCCTAACCTGATTATCCTGGGCGGCGGCGGCAGCAAGAAGATTGATAAGTTTTTGCCGCTGCTCACCGTACCTGTGAAGATTGTGCCGGCAGAACTCGGCAACGAAGCCGGCATTGTCGGGGCCGCGCTGGCTACTGAACTCCTATACGGCAGCCGCGTCTAAACAATCTGCGCCATGAAACCACCCAAATCAGGGCCCCGTCTCGCCTTTTTGCCCTACGCCGACGTGGAAGCGCTGGCAGAATGCCTGGTAGCATTCGCCAACGCCAACGGCGGCACAGTGCTGCTAGGCATAGACGAACGGGGACACCCCACGGAAACCATCTGGGAAGAAGAAGCGGAAGGGGCGTTGCGGGAAGCCGCCAGCCGCTGCCAGCCGCCTGTACCCACCCAATGGCAGCGCGTGGAGTATGATGGGCATACCCTCATTGGCATTGAAGTGCATCGCAGCCTGGAACTGCACAGTCTGGACGATGGTCGCATCCTCATTCGCAGCGGCAGCTATAACCGCCCGGTGCTGGGGGACGAGATCAGCCAGCTTGCCGCCAGCCGCAGTTCCGCTGAATACGAGGCGGACCTGGCGCCGGGGGCCACAACGTCAGACTTCGATCAGGCGATTCTGGCAGAATATATGGCAAAGCGCGAGGCGCGGGGGGCGGCTCGCGTCACGTCCGTGCCCCAACTGTTGTTCGAGATTGGCGCAGTCAATCATGCGGGGGAACCGACGGTTGCCGGCATTTTGCTCTTTGCGCAAAAGCCACAAATATTCCTGCCCCAAAGCGGCGTGGTGTTTGTGCGTTTTGCCGGCACGGAACCACGCAGCGGCGGCGAGGAAGGGGGCGCAGGGTATGGCCGGCGCGACGAAATCAGCGGGCCCCTGGCGCGCATTGTCGAGCGCGCCTGGAACATCATCTGGGAAGAGATGCGCGTGGGCGCTGTCCTGGGCCAGTTGGAGCGGCAAGAAGTAACCGAATACCCCCCCTTTGCCGTGCGCGAAGCCCTGATCAACGCCGTCGCCCACCGCGACTACCGCCTGCGCGGACGGCGCATTGAGCTGCGCATGTACGACGACCGCATGGAAGTCATCAGCCCCGGCGGGCTGCCCGGCTATATGACGCTGGACAACCTGGTGGAAGAGCATTACTCCCGCAACCCCCGCCTGGTTAATGGGCTGTACCAATGGGGCTACATTGAAGAATTGGGGCTGGGCATAGACCAGATGATTGAGGACATGGTGCAGTTGGGCCATCCGCCGCCCACCTTCCGCGCCACGCCCTACTCCTTTACCGTCATTCTCTCCAGCCGCCGCCGCGCCGCCCCGCCGGTCGCCCCCAAGTGGGCCAGCAGCATGAATGAACGCCAGGCGCGCGCCCTGACCCATGTGCGTGAAAACGGCAGCATCACCAACCGCGAATACCAGCG
>CAYQYJ010000033.1:0-12605 GCA_964421605.1 uncultured Ardenticatenaceae bacterium
GGGGAGGATCAGGGCGTAAACCAGCAGCAGCGCGATCAATACCAGCAAAATGCGCCGCAGCCGCGCCGTCAGCAGCGCGGCCGGCATTTTCTGCGTACTCAAACTGCCCAATCCACTACTTAGCAAGATGGTAAAAAGCACCACCGCCAGCGCATACGTCGGCGAACCCAGGTACAGCGTAAAGCGTTGAATGAAGGGAATCTCCACGAGCATGAATCCCATGCCCAACAGACCAAAATAGAGCAGATAAGACCACTGGTGGCGTAGATTGAGCGCCCGCCGCCCGCGCACAAACAGCGGCGTCAGGATAAACAGCAGCGCAAACAGCAGGGAGATCAGCAGCACTGCCAGCAGGACGTAGCTGGCTTCGGCGCTGGCGCGGTACAGCGGCGTCGGCTGCGCTTCGGGCGAGAGCAAATCCCCAGGCGTGACGAAATTAAAAAAGAAAGGGCGGTTATCGGTCGGTGGGCGAATGTCCAGATGGTAAGCGGCGATGGCTGCCGGCAAATCCGCCGCCGTAATCAGCTCTGTGACTGGATTGCTGCCTGGCAAACCAGGCGCATAAAGCACAGTAAAAGCCATCTCATCGCTCAATTCCTGCAAACGGGCCACCTCTGCTGCCGTGAAAGGACTCTTCTTCAGCAGCATCGTGGCCAGCCCTTCTGTAGCCGAACGGTTTTGCGCCAGGTTACCGATAACGACGATGTGGTCGGCGGGATTGGCTGCGCCCGCCTGTTGCCAGGCGCTTAATCCCAAAGCTACCAGCCGCAGCGTTTCCGTGGGATCGGCCACGTAATACCAGCGAGAGTAGCTGACCATGCCCCGCTCCGTCAGGCGGCTGTAATACGTGCGGAAAGCCTCCCCGGTGTACAGGCCATTTTCGGACAGAGCAAACGCTTTGGCGGAAGAGGCCGCCCAGGTGTCAATCAGCGAAGCCTGGATCAAGTCATATTGTGTATCGTGACGCATCAGGTAAGTGCGGGCATCTTCGATGGCCAACTGCACTTGAGGGTAGTCGTAAACATGGCCGGCATATTCCCCGAACGTATCCCGCGCCGCTGCAATGATGGCCGGATTCAGTTCTACGCCCGTGATGCTGTTTGCCTGGAACAGCAGCCCCGTCAGTATGTCCCGCCCGCCGCCAGGCCCGATGATGAAACTGTCAGCCTGCGGCAGCAGATAATAAGCCAGCGAAGTCAGGTCGTAGCGCAGGAAGTCAATCGTGGCAAAATCGCCATCCCAGCGTTGGATGGGCGTGCCGGCCTTGGCGTCAATCAGCAGCATCAGGTGGCCCGGATCAGGCCCAACGTAAGTAGAGCTAAGCCCCCAGCCAAAAGGCTGCAGCCACCACGGATCTTCGTAAACCGTGATGCGGGACAACGTATTCCATTTTTCATACAGCAGCGTGTTGTCCCGATCATAGCCATCGCGGGTGCGGATTTGCAGCCAGGGATCAATCTGGTTGGTTACCACCAGCCCGCCCATTAGCAGCAGCGTCGCTGCCGGCAGGATACGCCAGGCAAGACGGCTGCTCCAGCTAAACAGCAGTGAGGCCGCCGCCCCGGCTGCCCCAATCAACAAAATCGCCCCCGCCGCCCCCACGTGCTGCAGCCAGAGGATGCTGGCCAGGCAGCCCAGACTGGCGCCAATCAGGTCGAAAAAATACACGCGCCCCACTTGCTCGTTGAATTGGCTGATCGCCAGCGCCAGCGTAGCCCCGCCAAAAAGAAAAGGGACAGCCAGCGTCAGGTAGATAAGAGCCAGCCAGCCAATATCCCCCCAGGTCAGGCTGGTGTTGCCGACGGTGGAGAGATGGAAGGGGATGCGCAGGTAGATCCAGAAGCAAACGACGGCGGCCACGCCAAACGCCAGCGCCAGCAAGCTAAGATGATGGTTTGTGCGGGATGAGGTGAAGCCTGGCGTCAGGTAAAGCCACACCCCGGCGATGCCGCTGCCCAATAAAGCCAGGGAAATGGCCATAAAAGCAAAATGGTACCACATCAAAACAGAGAAAACGCGCGTCAGCACGACTTCCAGCGCCAGCACCGATAAACTGATTAGTGTAATTCCCAGAAATGTAGAGCGTTGAGGTGTGATCACAATACCATACCGTAATCTATCAGCCCATCCAGGTTACAGGCAGCGCACGGCAATGACCGCAAAATAGGCATTGCCGCGGCCGCGCAGGCGGTTGCGCAGGTCTATCATGCGTTTGGACAGGCCATATTTTTGCTTGAAGGCTTCGTTGACCCAGGCGGCTGCGGTTGCCGGCATCACCTCCGCCACCCCATCCAGCCACAACCCCTTCGGCTTGCCCTGAAAATCGCTGGGCGCCACCCGCACCGACGGGTTGCGCCGGATGCGCTTTACCTTCCAGGTGTTCATGGGCGTGCGCATATACAAAACGCCCTCTTTTTCCACGAACCATAACGGCGTTTTGACCCCGCTACCATCCTGGCGGAAGGTCTCCAGATTGAGATACGACTGCTGATGAAACTGATTCAAATTGGGCATACGTTTAGAACATTCTCCAGGTAGCCAGTTTGCAGCGCCTGCGCACCGGACCAAACAAGCGTCCAGATATTACGGGGTAGGGACAGGTTTGAAACCTGCCCCTACTGGCAGTGTATACGCCTCCTCGGCGCGGGCTGCCAGTTGGTCCCAGGAGAAGTGTAGCAAAATGTGTTCGTGGGCGGCAAGGGAAAGCGCGCGGCGATAGAGGGGGTTTTGCAAAATAGTTACCAGGTCGGCGGCGATCCCTTCATTATCCCCCGCCGGTCTCAGCCGCCCCGTTTGCTCATGCACCACGTACTCCGGCACCTGCCCCACCGCTTCCCCTACCACAGGCACGCCGCAATACAACATATCCGCCAGCTTGACCGGACATTTGGTGCGGTTGAGCAGGTTGTCTTCCATCAGATAGATGCCTACATCGGCTGCCGCCAGCGTGTCGGGCGTTTCATCTTCTGCCAACCAACCCACATCTACCACATGCGACGACAAGCCAGCCGCCGCCAACTGCTGCCGGAAGGCGGCGGCGTCTGTTTCATAGAGGCTGGCCCCTACCAGCAGCAGGGCAAAATCAGGCACGCTGGCTTGTACGCGCTGCAAGATGGCTACCAGCCGCTGGCTGTCAAACTCGAACAGGCGGCTGTACAACAGCAGCGTCGGGCGACTTGCCAGCCCCAACGCCGCCCGCCGGGCGGCGGCGCGCGCCCCTGGCGCGGGAATGCCTGGCCCGTTGGGCAGGTAAACGACTTGCGGCTGCGGCACGCCATGCGCCCAGGCCAGGCTCTGCAAAGCGCGGCTGGCAACGGTCACCGCGTGGCAGTGAACCAGGCCCCATTTTTCTTGCCAGGAAAAAAAACGTTTTTGCCAGGGGGTGTACGGCGCTGTTTCATTCCAGCCGCCGGCACCTTCCCAATCATCCGTATCCATGACCAACCGCACCTGCCGTCGTCGGAACTGCCATAACCACCAGGCAGCCAGGCCGCTGTATGCTTTTGGTTTGAAACAATGGATTACTTCTGGCGACCAGGCCAGAGTTTCTTGCACCAGACGGTGGGTGATACCGGGTACGCCGCCCTGCAGCGGTATGTAGCGAATGGCTACGCCATCCTCGATCCAGGCGCGATCTGCCTCTTGCGGCGTTTGCCAGGGGGGCATGAAGATGTGTACCTGATGGTTGCGCCGCGCCAACGCCCGCGCCAGCCCCAAAGCGCGGGCGCGCATCGTTTTATTGGGATGGAAGCCGAAAGGGCCAATCATGGCAATACGCATCAATATTATCCTCCGAAGCATCCCGTTCCTCTTACGCCTGGCGGAACAGTATGCTAGAATTTCGTTCCTTCGCAGGCACGAAGTTTCCGGCAGGGGCAACCCACTACAACTGTAGGACAATTTGCTAAATTGTCCACTCAACACAATTCGGCGAATTGTCCCACAGGCGTGAAACACATTCCTTTGCTGTAATTGCCAACCATTGCTATAATTTGCCCGTCTCACCCGAGAAGGTGATCAATCGTAGATAAACGCGCTTTTCGCAACATGCCAGGTTGCCGTTGAATGCCCAACCTCTGCAGAGAGGTTGAACGTCTTAGTTGGGAAGCTCTTGCCAGGTAGTCGCTTAACGACTGCCTGTGTTCCCTGATCTCGTTCCTGTTTTCTTTGTAGTCACATAGTTGCCGCAAGAGAGTGAAAATCTGGTAATGGCGTCTGTGCGGTGGATGGGGCCGGCACACGGTTACGGGTTTGCCGGCATTTCCTCCCCCCGCACACTTCACCACACCCCTGGCGAAAGCGCTGTACCGCTGGCGTCAAAAAGCCGTTTTATGTCGGAAGGGCGGAGCACGCTATTTTTCCGTCAATAACCCACTTCGCATCCGTGCCTGCCTGTGCTGCGCCTTTACCTTAACCGCCAGGCCGCCAGCCTGGGCCGTTACTTCCTGGAACAAAGCGTCATGCTCCTGGCAGGTTGGATACCCACCCTGTTGGGCATTGGCATCCGCAGCCTGCTCTACCGCCTCATCTTGCGCATGGACGGCTGGGCAGCCATTGAGCGCGGCGTGCGCCTCCGTTTTGCCAGCCTGATCCGCCTGGGGCACGGCGTCTACCTGGATGAAAACGTCTACCTGCACGCCTGCCCCAACGGCATTGAGATCGGCGCGGGCACGCTGGTGATGCACGGCGCGGTGCTGCACGTCTACAACTTCCGCGACATTCCCCATGCGGGCATCAAAATTGGCTGCGACAGCCTGATCGGCGAATACAGCGTCATTCGCGGGCAGGGCGGCGTCTCCCTGGGCGACCGCGTCTATACTTCTCCTTTCACGCAAATCATTGCCGTCAATCACGTTTTCGACGATCCCACGCGCTCTTTCGTGGAGCAGGGCATCACTGCCCAGGGCATTGTCATTGAAGACGATGTCTGGCTGGGGGCCAGCGCCATTATCACCGATGGCGTGCGCATTGGTCGCGGCGCAGTGGTGGCGGCTGGGGCGGTGGTAACCACAGACGTCCCGCCGCACACCGTCGTCGCCGGCGTGCCCGCCCGCCCTCTACGCACCATTGACGGTCAGACCCGGTCGCCTGGTAACCCTATCCTGTAGGTCAAGCTGTCAGCTTGACCCTTTATTGCCGCGCAGTAACGATGACCACCTTATCTGTGATTATTCCCGCTTACAATGAAGAAGACGGTCTGGCGCAGATTGTGCAGCGGGTGCTGTCGGTGCAGGCTGAACTGGCGCAGGTAGGCGTAGATACGCTGGAACTGCTGGTGGTGGATGACGGTTCGCGGGACAAAACGGGAGAGATTGCCCATTTCTTTACCACCACGATTGATAACTTTCGCCTGATTCTGCACCCCCACAACAGAGGGTACGGCGCCGCCCTGAAAACGGGCTTTGACCAGGCGAGCGGCGAGTTGATTGGCTTTTTGGACGCGGACGGTACGTATCCGCCAGAATATTTGCCCCAACTATGCCAGCAGGCGCTCAATGGGGCCGACCTGGTCATTGGCTCGCGCATGGCGGGCGCCGCCAGCCAGATGCCCTTTGCCCGCCGCCTGGGCAACCTCTTTTTCGCCAACTTGCTCACCATCGTCGGGCGGCAGCGGGTCACGGACAGCGCCAGCGGCATGCGCGTCTTTAAGCGGGAAGTGCTGCAGCGCGTTTACCCGCTGCCGGATGGCCTGAACCTGACACCCGTTATGAGTACGCGCGCCATTCATGAAGGCGTGCCCATGGCTGAAGTCCCCATTCCTTATAGCGAACGCCTGGGACGGTCTAAACTGAGCGTGGTGCGCGACGGTTCCCTCTTTTTGCGCTCTATTATCTGGACGGCGCTGGCGTACAACCCGGTGCGTATTTTGGGCCTGATTGGCCTGGCGGGGATGGCGTTGGGGCTGCTGGCTGCCCTCGGGTTGGTGTTCACGCGGCTGCGTGGGGATACCAGTCTGGCGCATTTGGAAGTCGCCGCTTTGTTTGCCGGGGGCGTTGCCGGCATCACCGGCCTCAGCATCTTCTCCCTGGGCATCACCTTCAACTACCTGGTCTCCCTGTTTCACCAGCGCCCGGTGCGCCAGGGTCTCTTTGGCAAACCCCTCTTCCAGACTCCCTTAGAAAACCACTTTGGCTGGATGGGCGCGCTAACGCTGGTCGCGGGCCTCCTGCTGGGCATTGCCAGCCTGGCCCTCGGCCTGCACGGCTGGGCTATGACCCGCCTGTGGCTCTACCTGCTGGGCAGCGCCATGTTCATCCTGGTGGGCGTGCAGCTTATCCTCAGTTGGATACTGCAGCGCGTGCTGCAAGAACTGCGCGATAATGGCTAACCCGACTAAATCGCTTTACCCTTCCTCCGCCATACTCATTGGCAGCACTGTATTGAATCGTGGTGGGTGTCAGCCCCACCTGCGGCGGGGCTGACACCCAATTTTATGGGCAATTTTGGGCGCATACGCGCCCAAAATTGCCTGTCGCCGATACTTTTCGCCCGTTTTGTCGGGTTGGGATGCAGCTAAAGACAGCGCTACAGTTTACTGTGGTGTTACCTATCCTTTTACCCAGCCATGAACTCATCCAATGACCATTTGCCATCTTCCAATTTGGGCACGCGGCGGCTGCCGTCGCTGCGTATGGCTAATTTCCCGGACGCCGACCCGATTGTGCGTCAAGGGTTGTTGACCCGTCCTCGTTCCGCCAAAGCGGTGGATATTCTATTGGTAAACCCCCCTACGCCTGACGGCGGTTTGTGGATAAGAACGCAACACCGCGTGGGGCGGCGCACGCGCGAAAATATGGTCTGGCCCCAGGTCTCGCTGGCGCAAATGGCTGCCCTGTTGCAGCCGCCTTACACCGTAGGCATCATTGACGCTAACGCCGAGCGCCTGGGTTGGCCCGAATTTGCCCGCCTGCTGGACGAATACCAGCCCAAATATTACCTGACCCAGGTCACCGCCCCCACGTTGGAAAACGATATGTATGGCTGCTTCCTGGCAAAGGCGCGGGGGGCGCAAACCATCGCCTTTGGCACGCACGTCACGCCTATTCCCCGCGAAACGATGCGCCCTTACCCGGCCCTGGATTATATTCTATTGGGCGAACCCGATCTGACCATCCGCGACCTGCTGGATCATCTGGAAAACCGCATCGCCGAACGCCAGCCGCCTATACAAAAACTGTTCGCTGACCACGATCCCGTATACCAACCTGCCATAGACGCCGCAGGCAATGTGGACATGCAACGCATCAAAGGGCTGGTGTGGCGCAATGGCGCGGAAATCGTGGTCAATCTGACCCGCCCTTTTATCCGCTCGCTGGATGATTTGCCCCATCCGCAACATGACCTGCTGCCGTTGCCGCGTTACCGGATGCCCCTGATTAAGGGTCCCTTTACCTTTATTGTCACCAGTCGCGGCTGCACCGCCGGCTGTACCTACTGCATCAAACACGTCAGTTACCAGTACACGGTGCGGCTGCGCTCGCCAGAGAAGATTGTGGAAGAGATGGGGATATTGCAGCAGCACGGTATCCACAACATCCACATGTACGCCGATCTGTTCACTGTGAATCGTGAGCAGGTCATGGCGTTGTGCCAGTTGATGATTGCTCAGCGCATGAATATTCGCTGGACGTGCAACAGCCGCGTGGATTATGTGGATGAGGAGATGTTGCAAGCGATGGCCCAGGCTGGTTGCTGGCTCATTTCCTGGGGCATTGAGAGCGGCAACGAGCAGATTTTGCGCCATGCGCGCAAAGGGGCTTATCCCGACAAGGCGGAGCGGGCGCTGCGTTGGGCGCGAGCGGCGGGCATTATGAACTGGGGCTACTTTATCATTGGCTTGCCGGGGGAGACGGAGGAGACGGTGCGCCAGACGATTGATTTTGCCAAGAAGCTGCCGCTGGACATTGCCTTGTTCCATGTAGCCGCGCCGTATCCGGGCACGCCTTTCTTTTTTGAGGTGGTAGAAAATAACTGGTTCCGCCCTGGCACGCGCTGGGAACAGGTGGACATGGATCGGGGCACGGTGTTGGATTATCCGCAAATGCCGGCAGAGCGTCTCCTCTACTGGCAAAAACGCGCCTTCCGTGAATGGGCTTTCCGCCCTGGGCCCCTGTTCACTTACCTGAAAATGCTGCTTTCTGATCGTTCTACGCTGCGCTCCGCCCTCAGCGTGGGCTTGCAGCATTTAAGCTGGAGTTCCAGCGACAGCGGTCTGCCCGTTTCCTCATGAGCAAAAGACGATCCCTGCGTTTCTGGCTGCTGCCTGCCCTGCTGTTTGCCGTTCTGCTTTCAGGTAGCCCGCTGGGGAGTAGTTCACCGGCCCTGGCGCAGACGGCGACCAACGGCGACTGGACGCTGCCGCAAAACCTCTCCCAATCAGGCGCCGCCGCTGAACCGCTGCTCTTCATGGCTGAAGAGGGTCTGGCTTATGTGTTGTGGCGCGACGCCCTGGCTGGTTCCCTGTTCACGCAGGGCGTTCTGGAAAACGGTCACTATAGCTGGCTGCCGCCCACGCCGGTCGCTTTCCCTTTTGGCGCGGCGCGCCCCGCGCTGGTAGGTGTGGGGGAAACCATTTACGCCTTTTGGATTGACGCCGCCGCCCAGTTGCAGAGCAGTTGGGTGACGCCGGCGGAATTCGCCGCGGCGACAGCCTGGAGTGCGCCGCAGCCGCTGGCGGAGCGCGTCCTGGCGTTTGCCGCCGCTGTTGGCGGAGATGGTCGTCTGCACCTGGCTTACCTGGCGCGGCAGGCGGCGGCGGCTGCCCCTGCCGGCATCTATTACCAACAATCTGCCGGCAGCGCCGCCTGGTCTGCGCCTGTTTTGCTTTACGCATCTCCTTATCTGCGGGCGCTGGATGCCGGCAGCGTTGCGCTGCAACTGGCTGTTTCCCCTGCCGGTTCCCTCTTTCTGGTGTGGGACAACCCGCTCCTGGAGCAGGTTTTCTTCAGCCGTTCTGCCGATGGCGGCGCAACCTGGGATGAACCCTTGCTCTTTGACCAGCGCGCGCCCGATGACCTGGCGGACGCGGCGGGCCCCGCCCACCCGCGGGTCTATGCCAGTTCTGACGCAGTGGTGCATTTGCTGTGGACAGCCGGGCATGGCGCCGACGCCTGCCGCCTCTATCACCAATGGTCCAGCGACAACGGCGACGACTGGCAGCCAGCTCAACCGCTACCCCTGAGCGGCTGCCCGCAAACAACCCAACTGCTGGCTGCCGCTGATGACGTTGCGCCGCTCCTCCTGTTTGCCGTCTTGCCCACCCAATCCGCGTTGTTAGCCTGGAATGGGCAGCAGTGGAGCCTGCCCCAATTCCAGACAGGTTTAGGCGCGTTTCGCCATCCGGCTACCTACCGCCCGCTGGCTTTGGGCTGCCAGCAAACAGCGCTGGCTACCGCCGACCGGCTCCTGCTGGTGGGGTGCGACGCGGCGCAGAGCCAGGACATCTGGGCCGCCAGCCGTCCGTTAGCGGCGCTGGCGGAGTGGTTCCCACCGCCGCCTGTCTGGCAGGAACCGGTCGCGCTGTCTGCTGCCGCCCGCAGCGCCCCAACTCTGGCGGTGGATGAGGATGGTCTGGTGCATCTGGTCTGGTCGCAGCCGGAAAATGCCGGCGCTGCGCCCGCCGCCATCCATTACGCGCGTTGGGATGGCGCCAACTGGTCGTTGCCTGCGCCTGTGCTGCGCCTGCCCGGCGGCGCGGAGTCGCCCAGCCTGACGGTGGACAGCCGCGGGCGGCTGCTTTTGGTCGCCGCCAGCGGCAGCGGCGCGCTTTATTTTAGCCAGGCTGCCGCCGCTGCCGCTGCCGGCAACAACTGGTCAGAGCCGCTGGCGCTGCCGCAGCCGTCCGCAGCCGCCATGACGCCCGTCATAGATGCCGGCAACGACGCCATTTACGTCGTCTATGCTGTGCCCTTTAACGAGGCGCGCGGCATCTACCTCGTCCAATCGCCGGATGGGGGCCAATCCTGGTCTGACCCCATTACCGTTTTTGCCGCTGCCGCCGCGGGTTGGGAGGGCGTTGCCTGGCCGCGCCTGGCTCTGACAGGCGCGACGAGGGATAGCCTGCACGTGACCTGGGCGCGCACCAAAATGCCTTCGTTGACGGCGGCGACGGCCCTTTACGCCAGCCATTCTGCCGATGGCGGCGGCACATTTACCCCTGCCGAAATGGTGGCTGATAACCCGCTGCGCTGGCACGACCTGCTGACGGACGGCGGGCAGACGCTGCATCGCCTGTGGCAAACGGCAGACAGCGGCAGGGAAGGGAATCGCGCTGTGCTCTGGCACCAGGCGTCGGAAGATGAGGGCATGACCTGGCAGACGGCGCAGCGCGTCTCGACGCAATCTGGGCCGGCGGCAGCGGCAGCCGTACCGGGACAGGCGCAGTTGTTGCAGTGGACGGAAGAGACGTTGCAGCAGTGGCAGTGGCAGGGGGGCCAGTGGCTGCCGGCAGAGTCGCTGGCTTTGCCGGCAGGGACGGCGGGGGCTGGGGTGACTGCCGGCATCACGCCCAACGGCACTCTGTTGGCTTTATTCTACGGCAGCGCTGCCGCTCCCGATGCTCTGTTCTTCACCAGCCGCCGCGTGTCACTGCCCACTGTGCTGCCTGCGCCCCGCCCCATGACGCCGCCCACACCGCCGCCCGCGCTTTCGCCCACCGCCACGCCTCTGGCGCTGCCCACCGCTACCCTGCCCTTTCCCAGAGAGGATGGCTGCTGTTCGCCGCAGCCGGCTGCCAATAGTCTGCTGCCGCCGCCTACCAGCAGCGCCAGTCTGCTGCTGCGCGTGGCTCTCAGCGTGATTCCTGCCGGCATTTTTGTCATTCTGGTCTTGTTTCGCGGTTTGCAAAAGCGGAGAGAGCGGTGATAACCCCGCCGTCCGCTGGTTTTGCCTGGTTGAATCTGGCGGCGGCGGCGCTGGCTGCCGGCATCTGGTATCTATGGCCGGCGGCTGGCGGCTGGCCTCTGCTGCTCGGCCTGTCTCCCTGGCTGCTGGCGCGGCGGCTGCCGCCGCGCAGCCCTGGTCACGCGCCGCTGCTCCTGTTTGTTCTGACCGCCGCCAGCAGCGTTTGGGCCGCCTATGATCGCCCTGTCGCCTGGAGCAAGTTCTGGCTCATTATTGGCGGTTGGCTGTTGTTTGTGGCGCTGTTGGCGCTGATCCGGGCCGGATTGGCAACGCAGGCAGTCTGGCTGATAGCCACATTTGGCGCTGCCGTGGCCCTCTATTTTCTGAGCACCAACGATTGGAGCCGCTACCCGGTAAAGATGACCGGGTTGGCGGCGCTGGGGCAGACGTGGCAGTCATGGCTGCCTGCGCTCCCCGGTCATCGTTTGCACCCCAATGTGGCTGGCGGTGTGTTGGCGATGGGCGTTCCGTTTGCAGCGGCGGCGGCGTGGCATGCCGGCAGCCGTCAGGCGCGGGGAACAGGCGCGGCGCTGCTGCTCCTTACCCTGGTTGGCTTGCTATTCACTGCCTCGCGCGGGGCATGGGCCGCCGTCGCGGCGGCGGCGCTGCTGGCGGCTGGCTGGCGGCTGGCGGGGCGATTCAGCCGGCAGGTTGGCGAACGGCGCTGGTTGATATGGGGGGGGAGTTGCGGCAGCGCGACCCTGCTGTTGGCTGCTCTGCTGCTAACCCCGGCGCTGCCCGCCGCGGACAGCGCCCTGAGCCGGCTGGCCCTCTACCGTGATAGCTTCTTCCTGGCGGCTGACTATCCGCTCCTGGGCGCGGGGCTGGGCAGCTTCCCTCTGCTCTATTCCAGCTACAGCCTGCTGGTGCACGTGGCGCACACGGTCCACGCGCATAATTTATGGCTGAATGTGGCTATTGAACAGGGCTTATTTGGCGTTTTGGCATTGGTCTGGCTGATCTGGCTGGTTGGTACAGCTCTCTGGCGCGCGCCAACTGCACGTCTGTCCGCGCCGCTGGCGGCAGGGACGTTGGCTCTGGTCACCATTCTGGTGCACGGGATGGTGGATGATGCGTTTTATGGCAGCCGCGCCTTGCTGCTGCTGTTCGCGCCTTTGGCGTTTGCGCTGGCGGACTCTCCGCCTGCGCCCGCAGGCGTTTTGCCGGCATTCAGGCGGGTCAACCGCCGTTGGACGCTGGCGTTGTTGTTCCTGCTGCTGGCGCTGCTGCCCTGGCAGCGGTCACTACAGGCGCTCGTCTGGCGCAACCTGGCTGCGGTGCAGCAAAGCCAGGCGGAATTAACTCTATATCGCTGGCCCGATTGGCCCTTGCAGGACGCCGTGCGCCGCGCGGTGGACCTGAGCCAGCCCGTGGCCAGTTACGAACGCGCCCTCAGCCTGGACCCCGCCAGCGCCAGCGCCAACCGCCGCCTGGGGCAGATTGAACTTTCCCTGGGTCGCTACCCCTCCGCCCTGGCGCATTTACAGGCTGCTTACCTGGCTGCGCCCACGCACAACGCAACGCGCCAGTTGTTGGGCGAAGCGTACATCGCCGCCGGGCAACCCGCTGCTGGCGCAGCCTTGTGGCAGCATGTCAACAACAAACAGGGCCAACTGGCTCTGCGCGCTTTCTGGTATGAATCTCTGGGAGACGCCCAGCGTCTGACCTGGATCCGCCAGGCCGCTTCCGCCTCCTCCAGATAA
>CAYQYJ010000033.1:12705-18815 GCA_964421605.1 uncultured Ardenticatenaceae bacterium
ATCCGCCAGGCCGCTTCCGCCTCCTCCAGATAACGCAGATACCCCCACAAAAAAGGGCCAGCTCGCCGCCTTGAAACGCCGTCCCCGCGCATTTTTAGCGCGTCTGCGCCCCCAGGAATCCCCTCCACTTGAGCGGTTCGCCCATCTCCTACCCAGATAATCCCCACCTGCCCGCCCTGCTCATTGAGCCTTCCTCCCGCCGCGTCTCCTTGCAGCTTGATCGTCTCTGGGCTTATCGTGAACTGCTCTACTTTCTCATCTGGCGCGACGTAAAGGTGCGCTACAAGCAGACCGCCCTGGGCGTGCTGTGGATCCTGCTGCAGCCCATCGCCAGCATGGTCATTTTCACCCTCCTCTTTGGACACCTGTTAGCCGTGCCCTCAGGGGACGCCCCTTATCCCTTATTTGCCTTTGCCGCGCTGCTGCCGTGGAATTACTTCGCCGGCTCGCTGCATCGCGCGGGCGCCAGCCTGGTCGGGAATACCAACCTGATTACCAGGGTGTACTTCCCGCGGCTGATTATTCCCGTTTCCAGCGTCCTATCGGGTCTGGTAGACTTTGCCATCGCTTTTATGCTGCTGCTGGGGTTGATGTTTTATTTTGGGGTGGCGCCGACGGCGGCGGTGTGGTGGCTGCCGGCATTTCTCCTGCTCGCCCTGATCACCGCCCTTGGTTTTGGTCTCTGGCTGGCAGCCCTGAACGTTCGCTACCGCGACGTCAACCACATGATGCCATTTCTGGTGCAGTTGTGGATGTACGCCACCCCTGTCGTCTACGGCAGCAGCCTCATTCCCGAACGGTTCCGCCTGCTCCTGGCGCTAAACCCGATGACGGGCGTCGTTGAAGGGTTTCGCTGGGCCCTGTTGGGGAGCGTTTTGGGCGACGCTCGTCCGCCCGCTGCCCTGTTCTTCGTTTCCGTGATCATGGCCCTGCTCGTTTTAATAGCTGGCCTCATCTACTTCCGCCGCACCGAACGCGCCTTCGCGGACATTATCTGACGCGCCCCATGAGCGACATTGCCATTCGCGTGGAAAAGTTAGGTAAGCAATACCAGATAGGCGGACGACCTGCGGCTGCCACCTTGCGCGAGGCGCTGCATGGCGCTCTGCGCGCCCCCTGGCGGCGCGATCCGGCGCGCCGCCGCGACTTTTGGGCATTGCAGGACGTTTCCTTTGAGGTGCGGCGCGGTGAAGTGGTGGGGGTGATTGGGGCGAATGGCGCGGGCAAATCTACCCTGCTCAAAATTCTTTCGCGCATCACCGAACCCACGCGGGGCCGCGTCGAGATGCGCGGGCGCGTTGGTTCGCTGCTGGAAGTAGGCACGGGTTTTCACCCGGAACTCAGCGGGCGGGAAAATATTTATCTCAATGGGGCCATCCTGGGCATGCGCCGCCGCGAGATTGTCGCCCGATTTGATGAAATTGTGGCTTTTGCCGAGTTGGCAGAATTTATAGATATGCCCGTCAAGCGTTATTCTACGGGCATGTATCTGCGCCTGGCTTTTGCCGTCGCCGCCCATCTGGAGCCGGAAATCTTGCTGGTGGATGAAGTGTTGGCGGTGGGAGATGCCCGGTTTCAGCGCCGCTGCCTGGGCAAAATGGGGGAGGTGGCCCGCGCCGGGCGCACGGTTTTGCTTGTCAGTCACAATATGGCGGCTATTACCAACCTGTGCCGGCAGGCGCTGCTATTGGAGCAGGGGCGCATCGTCTACCAGGGAGACGCGCAGACGGCAGTGCTGCGTCATTTGCAGACGAGTTCCCCAGGCGAACAGGCTGGCAGGCTCAATCTGCGCCATCGCAGCGGCAGCGGCCCCCTGCGCTTTACTTCGTTTTGCTGCGCCGACGATGCCGGCAATCCCATCCCCCGCCTCATTTCGGGCCAGACCTGTCGCTTCCTCATTGGCTACACAACAGACCCGCCCCTGCCCGCGCCGGGCAATATGCCCGTGGGAGAAGTGTCCCTCGTGATCAGCCTGCCGGATGGCGCCAATCTGGTCAACCTTTCTACCTACTTCTTCCCCGACGCGCTGGCTGACGGTTTGACCGCGCCGGGGGCGTTGGAATGCCGCGTGCCCTACTTACCGCTGCGTTTTGGTCGCTACACGGTTGACCTCTACTGCGCCATCAACCACGAAATTTCTGATTACGTTCGCGCCGCCGCCTCGTTTGAGGTACACGACGGCGACTTCTACGGGACAGGTCGCCTCACGCGCGCCGAGTCTGGCGCTGTCCTGCTGCCGCACACCTGGCGCGTTGCCAGCCCGCCGCCGTCATGAAAAGCAAGATAGGGTTTATCCTTCTTCTCCTCTGCTGTTGGGGGCAGGGACGCGCCTTTGCCCAGGTTGACGCCAGCGATTGGACGCCTCCCCTGGAGTTGTTTGAGACGACAGGGCGGGCTTCTGAGCCAGAACTGGTTGTAGACGCGGCGGGCGTCGTGCACGTCTTTTGGGCGTATGGCAGCCCGGAGGACGAGGCGGCTGGCGACGGGCAATCCCTTTATTATACGCGGCGGCAGCAGGGCGTCTGGTCAGAACCCGTGGACGTGCTTGTTTCGCCCGGAGGGCGGGGGGCGCGCATGCCGGCAGTCGCCCTCGACCACCACAGTTATTTACACGTCGCCTGGTCTGGCGGCGACACCATCTACACCAGCCGCGCCTACGCCCCGGCTGCCATTGCCCCCCAGTCCTGGAGCGAACCCATTGCCTTTACACTGTACGTGGCTGCTTTTGAACCGGCTATCGTGACTGCCGGCAATCACATCTACCTGCTGTGGACGGAAGCCAGTAATGGGCTGGTTTTTGCCCGCTCCACCGATGGCGGGCAGCGCTGGAGCGCGCCGCAGACGATTTTTGCCGCGCCCGGCGCGCAAGAACTGGCGCGTTGGGGGCGGCTGGCTGTGGACGACGCCGGGCGTCTACACGTCGCCGTCTCCCTGGCGCGCAGCAACGATACAGCGGCTGCCCGCCGCGACCCCATCTACATCTATTATTTACGCTCGGAAGACGGCGGCGACGCCTGGACGGATCCGTGGCTGATTACGCCTGAGCCTGATTTTGGCGAAGCCACCGTCGTTACCTGGGGCGTAAACGACGTTCATCTGTTGTGGAATGGACGGGCAGGCACGCATGGGCGCTATCATCGCTGGTCGGTGGATGGTGGGCAAAGCTGGAGCGAAGTCGAAACGATCATGCCGCCGGGCCCGCCCCTGGGGCTTGGCGGACTCACCGGCTTTCCCGCTGCCCTTCTGGACGCCCGCGGCGATTTGCACCTGGCATCTACCGCCGACCCGCAAAACTACTATATGCGCTGGCGCAACGGCGTCTGGACAGATCCCGTGGTGATTTCGGCAGGAGTGGATGGCCTGGGCGTGACGGGCGAAGCGGTGAATATGGAAATGCCGGCCCTGGCTTTGGGGTTGGGCAATGAGTTGCACGCCGTTTTTCATGATGGACAGGAACGCATCTGGTACACCAGCCGCCTGCTGCCAGACTTGCCGGCGGCGTCCGCGCAGTCGCTGCCCACCCTGACGCCCGCCGCCGCGGTCGAACCGCCAGCCCCGCTGCCGCCGTCGCGGCTGCCCACCGCCACGCCCATGCCCGCTTTCCCTCATGCCGCCCCGCCGCCGCCTGCCTCTCCTTATCTGGCGCTGCTGCTGGGACTGTTCTCCGCTGCCGCTCTCCTGACCCTGATCATTTTCATCCGCGCGCATTTCCTGACTGCCACCCATTAACCGTTTCTTCCCACAATGCCGCCCCTCGTCTCCATCATCCTCCCCACTTATAACCGCTGGCGCACGCTGCCACAAGCCATTGCCAGCGTACAGACGCAATCTTACCCCCACTGGGAGCTGATTATTGTAGATGACGGCTCCACAGACGAAACGCCGCGCGGTCTGGCGGCGTTGGCGGAACCCCGTCTGCGCTGCGTGCGCCAACCAAATCAAGGGCGCAGCGCGGCCCGCAATCGCGGGTTGGCGCTGGCTCAGGGGGAATTTGTGGCTTTTCTAGATGATGACGACTGGTATCTGCCGTCCAGGCTGGCGCAGCAGGTGGCCTTCCTGCAAACCCATGCCGATGTAGACCTGGCGGCGGCGGGGGTGTACATTGCCCGCGAGTCTGAACCGCCGCAGGCGGGCGAGTCCCCCTGGCATCCCTGGCTGACCTGGCGCGATCAGCCGCAGTTGACGCTGGCGCGCTGCCTGTACGGTTGCCCGCTGCCCATTTGCGCCGTGATGCTGCGGCGGGCCTGGTTAGAGCGGTTGTCCCATTGGTTTGATCCGGAGTTGACGTTGTTGGAGGACACCGATTTTTTCTTGCGGCTGCTATTGGCGGGGGCGCGTTTTGCCTGGCTGGAAGCGTTTGTAAGCGTCTATCGCCTGCATGGGGGTAGCTCGCAGCAGGATGGCGGGCGTTATGCCCGCGCCTATCTGCAACTGCTGGCGAAATTGCTGGCTTCCCCGCAAATGCCGGCAGCCTTGCGCCGCCAGGAACCCGCTCTGCGCACCCACTACCTGCTGGCTGCCGCCTGCCATGCCTACGTCGCCCCTGATCTGCCCCTGGCGCACGCCTTGCTGCAACAGGCGGCGGCGTGGCAGCCCACGCTGGCGCAGCCTGACGACCAGGCCCTTATGCAAATGGTGGTCGGTTTTGCCCACAGTCCACAGGTGAGCGATCCCGCGGCTTACGTGCGCCGCGTCTGGCGAAATCTGCCGGCAGTCCTGACTGCGCTGCGCAGTCAGGAACGGCAGGCTCTCAGCCTGCTCTATATGGGGCGCGTCTTCAAAGCCCGCGACCGCGCCGTTGCTCCCTCTCTGCATGACTGGCTGCGCGCCCTTTACTACGACGCCCCCTACTGGCTTTTCCAACCCGCCGCCTGGTCTGTTCTCTGGAACCGCTCCACGTAGCGCAGGCTTCCAGCCTGCGCCAGCGCCCGTGCCCCAGAATCTCCACCCGCCCCTATGCGCCGCCTGGTTTCCCCAGACCGCCGACCTGGCTGGCAACCCATATTGGCCCCTGCTCCAGCAAAACCTGGAAAGCCTGGGCGTTACCTTCGCCGCCTCCCACCACAGCTATTGGACACAGCGCCGCTGGCTCTGGCAGCAGCGACGACAGGTACAGGTGCTGCACTTCCACTTTATCCAGCCCCACTATGTCGCCGCCGAACGCGCTTCTCTGCGCCGCCTGCGCAAGTTTACCCTCGACCTGCTGCTGGCGCGGCAGCTTGGCTACCGCCTGGTCTGGACGCTGCACGATTTTTTGCCAACCTGGCCCCTACCGCCTGCCTGGGTGGAACGGCTGGCGCGGCGCATCATGGCGGTCCTGGCGCACGACGTTATCGTCCACTGTGAAGAAGGGCGGCATCTGCTGGCGCAGGCTTTTGGTCGTCGCCGTCGCGTCTGGACTCTGCCCCATCCCGCTTTTGATGGAGAGCTTACGCCTGCTGTCAGTCAGGAGGAAGCGCGCGCCCAATTGGGAGTGCCTGCCGCTGCCTTTGTTATTGGCTTTGTGGGCGGTATTCGTCCTAACAAAGGGATTGAGCAGCTTTTCACCGCCTTTGCCCAGTTGGCGCTGCCGCATACCTGGTTGCTAGTCGCGGGACGTCCATGGCCGCCAGAGAATTACGTGGAAGCGTTGCGCGTGCAGGCGGCTGGTTTACCTCGCGCCGTTTTCCGCCCGCAGGAGATCCCCGCTGCGGAGATGCCGCTCTATCTGGCGGCGTCTGATGTGCTGGTTTTTCCTTTTCAGCGCGTGCTGACCTCCAGTACAGTCGTGCAAGCCCTGGCTGCGGGCCGCGCGGTAATCGGGCCGCGTCTGGGTTGTTTGCCAGAGGTGGTGGGGGAAGATGCCGGCATTCTTTACTCTCCCGACGATCCCCACGGTCTGCTGACTGCCCTGCGCCAGGCGCTTACCGCCGATCTCCGCCGCATGGGTGAAGCCGGGCGTGGGCGCGCCTGTACCAGCAGTTGGCCCGCCCTGGCCCGCGCCACGCTGGATATTTACCACGGCGCTGCGCCGCTTTCTGCCCGCGCGCCGCTCTAACAGTTTGTCGGGAAAGTCATTAATAGCCCGCTGATGACGCTGATAAAGCGCAGATTAGACGGATTCATCAGGA